>VEQI01000017.1 GCA_018883305.1 Limnohabitans sp.
GCAGTGAGGGTCTGATCCGTTTTCAACACTTCCATGACCGCCAGCACCTGAACTGGTTTGACTTTGTCGCCAGCCTGCACCGCAAACGACACCACCTTGCCAGGCATGGGCGCGGTGAGTCGACCGCCCTCCACCGCCGATTCACCGGCGTGCGCCAGCTTGTCCACACAACCCACGCGCGTGGCCCCTTGCGGCGTGAAGACGTGGGCCACTTCGCCCTGCCGATCCACCCGCGCCCGGAAACGACCACCCGGACCTTCCACCAGCAAGCCCCCATCGGCCTGCGCCTGCCAGCGCAAGTCTTGTGCCTCTTCGGCACCCAACCGGAGCGTGAAACATCCATCTCGCGCATACGTGAGCGCCACATCGTGTGTCTGCCCCAGATAGTCAAACGCGAAGGTGCGTACCGTGCGACCATGCGAGCGCCAGCCATCGCGACGGGCCAGGGGATCGATCCACCCTGGTGCGGCGAGCAAGGGCGCTGACTCTTGCTGCAGCGTGTCGGCCACCACCGCACTGACCGCACGGGCCAATCCCACCGGGTCCTGTTCGAACAGCACCGACTGCTCGCGGGAGATCAAGGCCGTGTCCAGTTCGGCGTGGGCAAAGGAATGGCTGCGCACCACGTGCCGCAGAAACTGCACGTTGGTTGACAAGCCGACAATCTGGGTCTGCGCCAGTGCTTGATCCAGACGGGCCAGTGCCTGTTCGCGCGTATCACCATGCACGATCAGCTTGGCGATCATGGAGTCGTAGTAGGGGCTGATGGTGTCACCCTCACGCACGCCATCGTCAATGCGAACATCGCCATGCGTGAACGAGCTGGCCTGGGGTTTGCGATAGACCTGCAGCGTGCCGGTGGCCGGCAGGAATTGCTGATCGGGGTTCTCGGCACAGATGCGTGCCTCGATGGCATGGCCATGCATCTTCAATTCGTCTTGCGCCAGCGGCAAGGGCTCACCGTGGGCCACGCGCAACTGCCACTCCACCAGGTCCAGGCCCGTGATGGCCTCGGTCACCGGATGCTCCACTTGCAAACGCGTGTTCATCTCCATGAAGAAGAAGTCCATGCCGCGTGCCGACTGCTCCACGATGAACTCCACCGTGCCGGCGCCCACGTAGCCCACGGCGCGCGCGGCCGCCACGGCCGCCTCGCCCATGCGGCGACGCATCTCAGGCGTCATGCCAGGCGCGGGCGCCTCCTCCAGCACCTTCTGGTGGCGTCTTTGCACCGAGCAATCGCGCTCAAACAGGTAGACGCAGTTGCCCAGCGTATCCGCAAACACCTGAATCTCGATGTGCCGCGGACGCTGAACATATTTTTCGATCAGTACCGCATCGTCACCGAAGCTGTTGCGCGCTTCACGCTGGCACGAAGCCAGCGCGGCCGCAAAGTCTTCGGCGCGCTCCACCGCGCGCATGCCCTTGCCCCCGCCCCCGGCGCTGGCCTTGATCAGCACCGGATACCCAATACGGTCGGCCTCACGCTGCAACAAGGCTGGGTCCTGCGCCTGGTCGTGATAACCCGGCACCAACGGCACACCGGCTTGCGCCATCAAACGCTTGGACTCGGCTTTCAGGCCCATGGCCAGAATGGCCGAGGCCGGCGGACCGATAAACACCAGTCCGGCGTCAGCACAGGCCTGCGCAAACGCCTCGTTCTCGCTCAAAAAACCATAGCCCGGATGAATGGCCTGCGCGCCCGTGCGACGCGCCGCCTCCAGAATGCGCTCCCAACGCAGGTAGCTCTCCTGGGGTGCGCTGCCCCCGATGTGCACGGCCTCATCGCAGGCCTGCACATGCTTGGCGTGCGCATCCGCATCGGAATACACCGCCACGGTTCGAATGCCCAGGCGTTGGGCGGTGGCCGCCACACGGCAGGCAATCTCACCGCGATTGGCAATCAAAATCTTGTTGAACATTCCCCACTCCTTGGAAAGCGTGACTGAGTTTTCAGGCATCCAGCCTTCACAACAACCAGCTCGGCTTGCGCTTGTCCAGGAAGGCCTGGACGCCTTCTTTGCCCTCGGCACTGGCGCGGCTGTCGGCAATGCCGGACACCGTTTTGGCAATCATGGCCTCGCTGATGTCCAGTCCCGCCACCGTCTCGACCAGGCGTTTGGCGTCTTTCACGGCCATGGGGCTGTTGGCGCACAGGGCCTGCACCAGAGCTTGCACGGTGGCATCGAGCTGAGCCATGGGCACCGACTCGTGGACCAGGCCGATGCGATGCGCCTCGGCGGCCGAGAAACGTTCAGCCGTCATGAAATAGCGACGCGCAGCGCGCGCACCGATGGCACGCACCACGTAGGGACTGATGGTGGCAGGGATCAATCCAATCTTCACCTCGCTGAGACAGAAGGTGGCGCTGTCGGCGCTCACCACCATGTCGCAGGTGGACAGCAGGCCCAAACCGCCGGCAAACACATCGCCCTGCACCCGCGCGACGGTGGGATGCGGGCATTGATCGATGGCACGCAACATCACGGCCAGCGCCTGGGCATCGGCCATGTTCTGCTCGCGCGTGTAGTCCGCCATGCGACGCATCCAGTTGAGATCGCCACCGGCGCAAAAGGCCGAACCATTGGCCGCCAGCACCACGCAGCGCACATCCGTGCGGCGTGACACGGCTTCGAAAGCCTGATGGATCTCGCCAATCAGAACGTCGTTGAAAGCGTTGCGGATTTCGGGACGGTTGAGGGTGATGGTATGCACCCCTTTGTCGGTGCTTTGCAGCAGCATGTCGCTCATCGTTGTCTCCTTACATACGGAAGAGACCGAACCGGGTCTCGGGAATGGGGGCATTCAGCGAGGCGCTCAGGCCATGGGCCAGCACGCGCCGGGTATCGGCCGGGTCAATCACGCCGTCATCCCACAAGCGGGCAGTGGCGTAATAGGGGTGACCCTGGTGTTCATACTGCGCCTTGATGGGCGCCTTGAACGCCTGCTCTTCTTCGGCACTCCAGCTGCCGCCCTTGGCCTCAATGCCATCGCGCTTGACGGTGGCCAGCACACTGGCCGCTTGCTCACCCCCCATCACGCTGATGCGCGCGTTGGGCCACATCCACAGGAAGCGCGGACTGTAGGCGCGGCCGCACATGCCGTAATTGCCAGCCCCGAAACTGCCACCAATGATGATGGTGAATTTGGGTACTGCCGCCGTGGCCACAGCCGTCACCATCTTGGCGCCGTTGCGTGCAATGCCCTCGTTTTCGTACTTGCGACCCACCATGAAGCCCGTGATGTTTTGCAGGAACACCAACGGGGTCTTGCGTTGGCAGCACAACTCGATGAAGTGCGCCGCTTTCAAGGCACTCTCGGAAAACAAAATGCCGTTGTTGGCAATGATGCCCACGGGCATGCCTTCAATGCGGGCAAAGCCGCACACCAACGTGGTGCCAAAACGGGCCTTGAATTCATCGAACTCGCTGCCATCCACAATGCGGGCGATGATCTCGCGCACATCAAAGGGCTTGCGCGTGTCGGTGGGAATCACGCCATACAGCTCCTTGGCGTCATAGTTGGGCGGCACCGGCGCGTGTGTGGCAATGTTGGGCGCCTTCTGCGCATTGAGGTTTTTGACGGCACGCCGGGCCAGGGCCAGGGCATGCAAATCGTTTTGCGCCAGATGATCGGCCACGCCGGACAGGCGCGTGTGCACATCGCCTCCGCCCAGGTCTTCAGCGCTCACCACCTCGCCAGTGGCAGCCTTCACCAGCGGCGGACCACCCAGAAAAATGGTGCCTTGGTTTTTGACGATGATGGTCTCGTCACTCATGGCGGGCACGTAAGCGCCACCGGCAGTGCACGAGCCCATCACCACAGCGATTTGCGCAATGCCTTGCGCGCTCATGTTGGCCTGGTTGTAGAAGATGCGACCGAAGTGATCGCGATCGGGAAACACATCGTCCTGATTGGGCAGGTTGGCGCCCCCAGAGTCCACCAGATAAATACAAGGCAAGCGGTTTTGCTGCGCAATCTCTTGCGCGCGCAAATGCTTCTTGACTGTCAGAGGGTAGTAGGTGCCGCCCTTCACAGTGGCGTCGTTGCACACAATCATGCAATCCACACCGCTGACACGGCCAATGCCCACGATGACCCCGGCACTGGGGGCCTCGTCGTTGTACATGTGCAAGGCGGCCAGGGGCGCCACTTCCAGAAACGGCGTACCCGGATCCAGCAACTGCTGCACGCGTTCACGTGGCAGCAGCTTGCCCCGCGCCGTGTGCTTGGCACGGGCGGATTCGCCGCCCCCTTGGGCCATGCGCTCGAGTTGCTGAGACAAATCCTCCACCAGCGCTTGCATGGCGGCCGCATTGGCCTGAAAGTCGGCCGAGCGGGGATTGAGTTGAGAGGACAAAACGGTCATGGTGATCGATCCGTGAATATCGCAATGGTCCAGAGCATACGCATAGCCGCCTGGACGCGAAAGCCATAACGGTTGCAAATTCTGCCAAAATAGTCGTGCCATGGTCACCCTTGATACAGCCTCTCGCGCCGAGACCCCCATCGCCTTTATTCACGAGATGATTCGGGCGTATCGGGCGCGCGGACTGGATCCGGCCAGCGCCCTGGCAAAGGCACAAATTGCGCCAAACTTACTCAAGGATTCGCAAGCCCGAGTGACCGCCTGGCAAATGGAGTGGATGTCCGAGGCCGCCATGCGCGAACTGGACGATGAGGCGCTGGGCTGGTTTCGTCGGCGCCTGCCTTGGGGCAGTTATGGCATGCTGGCACGCGCCAGCGTGACCGCGCCCACCATGGGTGTGGCGATGAAGCGCTGGTGTCGGCACCACAACCTGCTGACCGACGACATCACCTTGTCGCTGAGCGTCACCGATGGGCTGGCGCACATCCACCTGACGGAGCACCCTGAGCGGCACGATCTGGGGCAAGCCCGGGAGTTCTGCATCGTCTCGATCCTTCGCAATGCCTTGGGGGTGGCTTGCTGGCTGACAGACTCCAGGATCACGTTGACGCACACCCAGCTGCACTTTCCTGCGCCCGCCCATGCCGCCAGTTATCGGGTGCTGTTCGAAGGCCGCGTCGAGTTCGATCCTGCTTCAACGCCCCCAGTGAGTCGGATCAGTTTCGACGCCGGCTATTTAAGTCTGCCCATTCGTCGCGACGAAGCCGCCTTGCAGCGCATGTTGCAACGAGCCTTGTTGCTGACCGTGCGTCCTTATCGCCGTGACCGTTTGTTGGTGGAAAAGGTTCGTCAGGTCCTGGTGGATCATTTGGAACAGGCTCGAACGGCGGACGAGGTGGCCGCGCACCTGGGGCTGTCCACCCGCACGCTGCACCGACAACTCAAGGAAGAAGGCGCGAGCCTGCAACAACTCAAGGACAGCGTTCGGCGCGAGCGCGCGCTGTCCTTGCTCTTGAAAACACGCAAGCCCATCAAACAGATCGCGGCCGAGGTGGGCTTTGGCAACGATAAAAGCTTCATGCGCGCATTTCGACTCTGGACCGGCAAGACGGTGGATGAGCTGCGAAACCCCTGAGTGGTACGACAGACCAGCTCGTCTGGCCACTGAACTCAAGCCAACGCGCGCTGAATGATGATCTTCTGCACGTCGCTGGTGCCTTCATAGATCTGGCACACGCGCACGTCACGGTAGATGCGTTCGACAGGAAAATCGTTAACCACACCATAGCCGCCGAGCGTCTGAATGGCCGTGCTGCAAATTTTTTCAGCGGCCTCACTGGCAAACAGCTTGGCCATGGCCGCCTCCTTCAGACAAGGACGACCCGCATCACGCAAGCTGGCCGCATGCCAGGCCAGTTGGCGGGCAGCCTCCAGCTGGGTGGCGCACTCGGCCAGGCGAAAGCCCACGGCTTGGTGGTTGAAGATCGCGGTGCCAAAACTCTGACGCTCCTTGGCATAGGCCATCGCCACGTCCAGCGCACTGCGCGCCATGCCAATGCTTTGCGCGGCGATGCCGATGCGCCCGCCTTCCAGTGCTGACAGGGCAATGCGGTAACCATCGCCTTCTTGCCCAATGAGGTTGTCAGCGGGAATCCGGCAGTTGTCCAAGTTGATCTGTGCGGTGTCGCTGCTGTGCTGGCCCAGTTTGTCCTCCAGGCGCGCCACCACCCAACCCGGCGCAGAAGTGGGCACGATAAAGGCACTCATGCCTTTCTTGCCAGCCCCCTTATCCGTCACGGCAATCACAATGGCCACGTGTCCATTTTTGCCACTGGTGATGAATTGCTTGACGCCGTTGATCACATATTCATCACCCTGCTTGACCGCTGTGGTGCGAAGCGCAGAGGCATCCGAACCCACATGTGGCTCAGTCAGACAAAAGGCGCCCAGCATCTGGCCTTGCGCCAGCGGGCGCAGCCATTGTTCTTGTTGCGCGGCATTGCCGTACTTCATCAAGATGGCGTTGACAGGACAATTGGTCACGCTGATGGCGGTGCTGGTGCCGCCATCGCCAGCGGCAATTTCTTCCAGCACCAACGCCAGCGTCAGGTAATCCAGGCCGGCGCCCCCTAAGCCTTCGGGCACGCAAATGCCGTAGGCACCCAGAGCCGCCAAACCTTGGTGCGCATCCTGAGGGAAGTGGTGCTTCTTGTCCCATTCAGCCGCGTTGGGCCACAGTTCCTGCTGGGCAAAGTCGCGCACCGCGTCGCGGATCATTTCCTGGTCTGGGGACAACAACATGAGAAACCTCGTGATAACAAACTCGGCTCACCAGGGCAAAGGTGAGCCATCATGATTGAGAAATGCACCTTGGAACGCCGCCCGTCGCGCGCGAACTTGCTCCAGTGTCTGACGAATGTCCGTCGCGCTTTGCGCCGGTGTGAGCGGGGCTTGCGAGCCCCCCATCTCGGTTTGCACCCAGCCGGGATGCAGAGCAACACAGCACAGTTGCGGATGGTCGAACTGGGCGCAGCGCAACCACATGTTGAGCGCGGCCTTGCTGACACGGTACAGGGCCGCGTTGCCAGCCTGGGTTTGTGTCAAGCTTCCCATGACACTGCTGATGACGGCAAACACGCCTTGCGTCTCTTGCAGCATGGGCACTATTTGCGGCAGCGCCATGGCCGCCCCCATCACGTTGGTGTGCATCAACCGGTCAAAGGTCTCACGCGTGGGTGGCGTGGTGGTACTGGCGCGATCCATGGTGCCTGCCACGTACACCGCCAGATCCAGCTTCTCGCCATCCAGCTGCCAGGCCAGGCCTGAATTGCTGTCGGGGACCGCCACATCCACCCGCAAAGCCTCGCAATCCTGGGCGCGCAAACGCGCCAGTCCGGCATCGTCACGTGCAGTGGCGATGACACGCCAGCCCGTGCGCCGGTATTGGCTCGCCAACTCCAGGCCAATGCCGCGAGACGCGCCAATCAGTAGCACCGTGGGCATGACGGCCGACTCAGATCAGTTCCAGGGCAACCGCCGTGGCCTCGCCACCACCGATACACAGTGTGGCCAATCCCTTGCGCTTGCCATGGGTCTGCAGGGCATGGATGAGCGTGACCATGATGCGGGCCCCACTGGCACCAATGGGATGACCCAGGGCACAAGCGCCGCCATGCACGTTGACCTTGTCGTGCGGCACTTTCAGGTCATGCATCAGCGCCATCGGCACCACGGCAAATGCCTCGTTGATTTCCCACAGGTCCACGTCACCCACAGCCCACCCTGCTTTGGCCAGCGCTTTTTCCGTGGCGCCGATCGGCGCGGTGGAGAACCACTCGGGGGCCTGGGCATGCGTGGCGTGGCTGACAATGCGCGCCAAGGGCTTGCAACCCAGACGGGTGGCCGTGCTTTGACGCATCAACACCATGGCCGCAGCGCCATCATTGATGGAGGAGCTGCTGGCCGCGGTGACCGTGCCATCTTTCTTGAAGGCCGGCTTGAGGGTGGGAATTTTGTCCAGCTTGATCTTGCCCGGTCCCTCGTCGATGCTGATCACCGTATCGCCACCTCGACCCTTGACGGTCACCGGTGCGATTTCCGTCTTAAAGGCGCCCGAACTGGTCGCGGCTTGTGCGCGTTGCACGCTGGCGGTGGCAAAGGCGTCTTGCTGAGCGCGGGTGAATTGGTACTTGGCTGCACAGTCCTCGCCAAACGTGCCCATGCTGCGACCGGGTTCGTAGGCATCTTCCAGACCATCGAGCATCATGTGATCAAAGATGCGGTCATGGCCAATGCGATATCCACCCCGCGCCTTTGGCAGCAGATAGGGCGCATTGGTCATGCTCTCCATACCGCCGGCCACCAGCACCTCGTGGCTACCAGCCAGCAGCATGTCATGGGCAAACATGGCCGCGCGCATCCCGGAGCCACACATCTTGGACAGGGTCACCGCCCCTGCGCTTTGGGGCAAACCACCCTTGAGGGCCGCTTGGCGGGCAGGCGCCTGACCCTGACCGGCCATCAGGCAGTTGCCAAAAATCACCTCGGTCACCAACTCGGGGGCAATGCCCGCGCGCTCCAAAGCAGCCTTGATAGCCACTCCGCCCAGGTCATGGGCCGCCAGACTGGCGAAGTCGCTTTGAAAACTGCCCATGGGGGTACGGGCAGCGCTGACAATCACGATAGGGTCGGACATGAAAACCTCCAATCAAGCGTTAAACAGTTGCCACGCCGCCCCATGGGGTCACGTGGCTGAAAAATGCCCGCCGCGCGGATAGCGCTTGAGGGCATTGCGAAATACCGCCATGACCTCTCCCGGGTGACTCATGCTCACCCCGAGGTCCTTGGCCAAACCATCCTTGAGACCGTAGCACCAGCCGTGCACCGACACCTTCTGACCCCGTGTCCAGGCGTCCTGGATCACATTGGTCATGGCCACGTTGCCCACCTGCTCGATCACATTCATTTCACACAAAACGTCTTCTTGCTGCGGCACCGCAAGATGGTCCAACCGTTTGCGATGACGCATCTTGACATCGTGCACATGACGCAACCAGTTATCCGCCAGGCCCACGCGTGCGCCGCGCAACGTTGCCAGCACACCGCCGCACCCGTAATGCCCCACCACCAGAATGTGCTCCACCTTGAGAAAGTCCACGGCATACTGGATCACGGACAAGGCATTCAAATCCGAATGCACCACCACGTTGGCCACGTTGCGATGCACGAACACCTCACCGGGGTCGAGACCGGTGATCTGGTTGGCAGGCACGCGGCTGTCCGAGCAGCCAATCCACAAATATTTGGGAGATTGCTGATTGGCCAGACGCGTGAAGAAGCCGGGCTGTTCGCGCTCCATGCGCTCGGCCCAGGTCCGGTTGTTGTCAAAGAGGTGTTGCAGTGCGTTTGTCATGACGTCGATTGTCGTCGCGCGTTCATGCCCTCCAAAGGGCCATGGACTTCAGCAGGTCTCCGCAAACAATTCGCGGCCAATCAGCATGCGACGAATCTCGCTGGTGCCGGCACCAATTTCATAGAGCTTGGCATCTCGCCACAAGCGCCCCAGTGGGTACTCATTGATATAGCCGTTGCCGCCAAAAATCTGCACGCCCTCGCCGGCCATCCAGGTGGCCTTTTCCGCGCACCACAAAATGACGCTGGCGCAGTCCTTGCGCACCTGGCGCACGTGCTCGGTGCCCAGCTTGTCGAGGTTTTTACCAATGGTGTAGCAAAACGATCGTCCGGCCTGCAGCACGGTGTACATGTCGGCCACCTTGCCCTGGATCAACTGGAACTCGCCAATGCTCTGGCCGAATTGCTTGCGGTCATGAATGTAGGGCACCACGTTGTCCATCACCGACTGCATGATGCCAATGGGTCCGGCCGCCAGGACCGCGCGCTCATAGTCCAGGCCACTCATCAAGACTTTGGCGCCCTGGTTCAGACCACCCAGAATGTTCTCAGCGGGCACCTCGACGTTTTCAAACACCAATTCGCCGGTGTGACTGCCTCGCATGCCCAGTTTGTCGAGCTTTTGCGCAATGGAAAAACCCTTCATGCCCTTCTCGATCAGGAAGGCGGTGACGCCACGGGCACCCAACTCGGGTTCGGACTTGGCATAGACCACCAGCGTGTCGGCATCCGGACCGTTGGTGATCCACATCTTGTTCCCGTTGAGCAAGTAGTAGCCGCCCTTGTCCTCGGCACGCAGTTTCATGCTGATGACGTCCGAACCGGCGCCGGGCTCGCTCATGGCCAACGCCCCCACGTGCTCGCCGGAAATCAGCTTGGGCAGGTATTTGGCGCGCTGGGCATCGCTGCCATTGCGCTTGATCTGGTTGACGCACAGATTGCTGTGCGCGCCATAGCTCAAGCCCACGCTGGCACTGGCGCGGGAGATTTCCTCCATGGCAATCATGTGCGCCAGATAGCCCATGTCCGCCCCGCCATAGGCCTCCGGCACGGTGATGCCCAACACACCCAGATCGCCCATCTTGCGCCACAAATCCATGGGGAATTGATCGGTGCGATCAATCTCGGCCGCGCGCGGGGCAATTTCGGACTGGGCAAAATCACGGACCGCATCGCGCAAGGCGTCAATGTCCGCACCCAGGTCAAAGTCCAAGCCAGGCAATGTGTTCATGGGAATCTCCTTGCAATGTCATTCGTAGGTTTTAGCCACCGGGGCAATGGTCTGCTGCATGATGGCGCAATCGGACACACGACCGTCGGGGGCGTGATGGCGAACCTCGGCGGTGGTGACGATGATGCGTCGTCCCTGGCGTACCACATGACCGGTAGCGCGCAACTCCCCGTCACGAAAGGCGGCCAGAAAGTTGATCTTGTATTCCACCGTGGTGACCTCCATCGAGGGGTCAACCACGGTCAAGGCGGCGTAGCCGGCTGCGATGTCGGCCAGCGTGCCCATGGCACCCCCATGAAAACCGCCCTGCTGCTGGGTCACGCGGTCGGAATACGGCAACGCAATCTCGACCAGCCCGGACTCGACATGCAGCAGCCGCGCACCCAGATGCTGCATCATGCCCTGGCGCAGAAAGCTTTTGTGAACCCGCTCAAACAATTCCGCCGATGTGGGCGTGGTACTCATGCCGTCCCCTTGGTGGTTTTGCGTCCGTGTTTGGCCAGCAAGGTGCGAGCCTCTTTTTCATGCACGGCCAGCTCATCCAGATTGGCCTCGATCTCACGCAACTGGGACTCCAGCTGGCGTCGATGATCAGCCAGCACTTGCAGGAATTTGTGCAGCTGCGGCACCGTATCACGCGGGCTGTCGTACATCTCGATGATGTCCTTGGCCTCATTGAGTGACAACCCCAGGCGCTTGGCGCGTAGTGTCAGGCGCAAGCGGGTGCGATCCCGGGTGCTGTAGACACGCTGACGCCCACCGGGGCCGGTGCGCTGCGGCTGCAGCAAGCCCATGTCCTCATAGAAACGGATGGCCCGCGTCGTGAGGTCGAACTCCTGGGCCAGATCGCTGATGCTGAAGGTGGTGGCCATGACGAAGCATTGACGTTTACGTAAACGTCAATCATACGGCAAGCCAGGGCCTTTCGGGAAATTTCGGACCTGGGGAGAACCCCTGTCGGGCCGATTGTCAGGATCAGGACAGCCAACGCAGGATTGACGTTTACGTAAACGTCACAGATGAAGCACAATGGGCGTCATGAATCCCCAAGAGCTGGAACTGCATTACCCCTGGAACGACACCCTGCCCGATCCCGACATGGGCATGCAAGTGGCCCCCGGCGTCTTTTGGGTTCGGATGTCATTGCCCTTCGTGCTCAACCACATCAACCTCTGGCTGCTGCGCGATGAAATCGACGGAGTCCAAGGGTGGACCGTGGTGGATTGCTGCATTGACCACCCGGCTTCGCGCGCGCAATGGGAAGGCATCTTTCTTCAGCGCATGCAGGCCTTGCCCATCCTGCGGGTCATCGTGACCCACATGCACCCCGACCACGTGGGTCTGGCGCATTGGCTATGCGACAAATTTCAGGCTCCGCTGTGGATCAGCGCCACCGACTTCTATACCGCGCGCAGCGCTTTGCAGGGCAAGCACCACTTTGGCGGCGATCGAGCGGCAGCCTTCTTTGCACTGAATGGCCTCACCGATCCCCAGGCACTGGCCGCGGTACGTGACCGGCAAGGCTACTTCAAGCAGTTGGTGCCCGACCTGCCCCCTGCCTACCGACGACTGATGGACAGACAACGCCTGATGATTGGCGGGCGCGAGTGGCACACCATCGCAGGCTATGGTCATGCCCCGGAACACATGGCACTGCATTGCCCGTCGTTGAACCTGCTCATCAGCGGTGACATGGTGTTGCCACGCATTTCCACCAACGTGAGCGTCTTTGAAACCGAACCGGATGCCAACTCTCTGACCCTGTTTCTGCAATCGCTGGACCGTTTTCTGAATTTGCCATCCGACACCCTGGTGCTGCCTTCCCACGGCAAACCCTTCACCGGGCTGCTGACGCGAATTCGGCAATTGCATGAGCACCACGAAGAGCGGTTGCGGGAGGTCATCCACGCTTGCCAGGAAAAGCCTTGCTGCGCCGTCGACATCATGCCTGTGCTGTTCAAGCGTGCGCTGGACCTGCACCAAACCACCTTTGCCCTGGGTGAATCACTGGCCCATCTGCATGCCTTGTGGCATCAAGGGCAATTGCGACGCCACAAGGATGCAAAGGGCGTGCTGCGCTTCAGTCCCAGCGAGGCACCTGCTCATCCTTGAGTTGCGCTCGTCGGTGCGAGTAGTCCGGCAATATCTGCCCCACGGTCTCCCAGAATGCGGGGCTGTGGTTCATCACTTGAAGATGGCTGAGTTCGTGCACCACCACGTAATCGATGACCTCGGGTTTGAAGTGCACCAGGCGCCAGTTCAGACGGATCGAGCCATCCGCACTGGCGCTGCCCCAGCGCGTGGCGGCGCTGCTGAGTGAAAGCCGGTGCCACTGCACGTTCAACCGGGGCGCGAAATGCACCAACCGCTGCGTGAAATGCTCTCGTGCCTGGCGCATGAGCCAGGCCTGGACGGCATCACGCAACTGCGCCGCAGTGGCATGCTGGGGCAGCCCCACCAGCAATTGCTGCGTGGGCTCACCCGGTAACGCCGAGGGCAGTGCTTGCAGTTGCGCGCCGCGCTCACGAAAGGGGTGGTCCGGCGCCAGCACCACACGCATCCCTTGGCCCAGGTAGGGCAGGACCACGCCGTCACGCCACTCGATGCGTGCCCCCTGCACACGCTGCTGATGCTGATGCATCTCCTGCAGTTTGCGCAAGATCCAGTCCTGCTTTTCCAGCAGGGCGGCCTCGATTTCACCCAACGGCACCCAGCGTGGCGCACTCACTTCCAGACCATCGGGGCCCACCGCCATGCCAATGGTGCGTCGACGGGATCGCTTGAAGAGATAAAACACCTGATGACCCCGCAACTGTATGCGTCGCGTGGCTTGCGGGTGTTCAAGCAGATTGGCCGGGGAAGCCACAGAAGGTTGGACAGGCTCACGGATGGGGGCAGGACTGAACAAGTCCAGGACCAGTTGCACCAGCCCGGCCACAGCGGATCCTCAGCGGGGATAGGCATCCGGATCGAGGCGCTGCATCTCGCCCTCGATCCAGGATTGCACTTGTTGCATCAACTCGTCGGCGTCTCGTCCCTGACTGGAAATGGCGGGACCGATGGACACCTCCACCACACCGGGATACTTGACGAAGGCGCGGCGCGGCCAGCAGCGGCCGGATGTGACAGCGATAGGGATCACCGGTGCGCCGGTTTCAATGGCCAGGCGCGTGCCGCCGGTTTTGTAGCTGCCCACCTCACCACGCGCAATGCGTGTTCCCTCGGGGAACATGATGACCCAGATGCCTTGATCGAGCAGCGCCTTGCCTTGTGTGACCACTTTGGCAAAAGCTTGCGTGCGCTGGCTGCGATCGATGTGGATCATGTCCAGTCGCCCCATCGCCCAGCCGAAAAAGGGAATGCGCAATAACTCGCGCTTGAAGACGTAGGCCAGTGGATGCGGCATGATGGCCGGCATCAGAAAAGTTTCATAGGTGGATTGGTGCTTGACCAGCAGCACCGCCGGACTGGTCTTGCCCTGCGGCAGGTTTTCCCGGCCCTGCACCCGGTAACGAATACCGATCAACCACCGCGCGCTGTTCACACTCAGGCGCAACCAGGCCGCCGCCACCCAATACAAGCGTTCACCCCGCACGCCCAAGGCGGCCAGGATCAAAATGAACAAGGCATAAGGCACCACGGTCAGCAGCAGAAAGAGTGCGTGCAGCACCGAGCGGATCAGGTTCATCATCGCGTCGCCACGTTCAGGGGCCCACCATCGCTGTGCGTACCCAGCAACCAATCGACAAAGGCGCTCAGGTCGGCATGGGCGCGCGTGCCGGCGGGGAAGTGCGCGGGCACGGGTTGATCACGCAAAGCCTCACCCTTGCCCGTCAACACCAGATGGGGATCACAACCGGCTGCCGCACCGGCCTGGAGATCACGCAAGCTGTCCCCCACGGCAGGCACCCCTTTGAGTTCCATGCCATAACGGTCACGGATTTGCTCGAACAGGCCCGGTTGGGGCTTGCGGCAATGGCAGGACTCCTCAGGTCCATGCGGGCAATAAAACACCGCGTCCACACGCCCGCCGGCCGCCGCCAGCAGTTTGTAGAACTTGGCATGCATGGCGTTGAGCGTGGCCACATCAAACAAGCCTCGTCCCAGACCCGATTGATTGCTGGCCACCACCACACGCCAGCCCGCATGATTGAGTCGGGCAATGGCTTCCAGCGCACCGGGCAGGGGCACCCACTCCTCAGGGGACTTCACGTAATCATCGCGGTCCTGGTTGATGGTGCCGTCGCGGTCCAGGATGACAAGTTTGATCTGCATGTTGGTCTCAACTCGCCAGGCGAGAAAGGTCCGCCACGCGGTTCATGGCCTGATGCAACTGTTGCAACAGGACCAGCCGATTGCGACGCAGTTCAGCTTGCTCGGCGTTCACCATCACATGTTCAAAAAAGGCATCTACCGGTTCTCGCAACGCCGCCAGGGTTTGCAGTGACGTGGTGTAGTCGCCGCGCGCCCACTGCTGATCTGCCTGAGGGGTCAGCGTGGACATGACCTGATGCAGCGCTTGTTCGGCCGGTTCTTGCAACAAAGCCGCTTGAACCGCTCCTTCCACCTGATCGGCTTTCTTGAGGATATTGGTGATCCGCTTGTTGGCGGCCGCCAGTGCAGCGGCTTGCGGCAGGGCGGCGAACGCGCGCACAGCATCGAGTCGACGACGCACCTCGCCCAGGCGTTGTGGCCGCAAAGAGAGCACAGCGTCAATTTCTTGAGCGCTGTAGCCCTGCTCACGCAACAGCCCCGCCAAACGATCCGACAAGAAATCCGTCAGGGCTTGCAGCGCGTTGGCCTGATCACCGGTGATTCGAGCACCGAACACCTCGAAAGCCGATTGCAGCAAGGGGCCGATGTCCAGCGGCAAGTCTCGCTCGATCAGCATGCGCAGCACGCCCAAGGCATGACGTCGCAACGCAAAGGGGTCCTTGTCACCGCTGGGCAAATTGCCGATGCCAAACATGCCCACCAGGGTTTCCAGCTTGTCGGCCAGCGCGGCCACCAGGCCCAGGTCATTGCGCGGCAAATCGTCACCGGCAAAGCGCGGGCGGTAGTGATCCTCGATCGCTTGGGCCACATCGTCACCCAGTCCATCGTGACGTGCGTAGTAGCCACCCATGATGCCCTGCAATTCGGGAAACTCGCCCACCATGTCGGTCAACAAGTCGGTCTTGGCCAGACGCGCCACGTCCTGGACGCGGCGCAAGGAAGACTCGTCAGCCGTCGTAGGCAGTTGACGGGCAATCAGATTGGCAATGGCACACACCCGTTCGCTGCGCTCGGCCTGCGTCCCCAGCTTGTTGTGATAGACCACCTTGGCCAGACCTTCCACGCGCGAGGCCAGAGTTTTCTTGCGATCCTGGTCAAAAAAGAAGCGTGCATCGGCCAGGCGTGGTCGGACCACACGCTCGTTGCCGCCAATCACGGCACTGGCATCATCGGGCCGGATGTTGCTCACCACCAGAAAGCGGTGGGTCAAGCGACCTTGCGCGTCCAGCAGCGGGAAATATTTTTGATTGGCCTTCATCGTCAAGATGAGACACTCTTGCGGCACTTCCAGAAAGGCGGGCTCGAACTCGCACACCAGCACATGCGGGCGCTCCACCAACGCGGTGACCTCATCGAGCAATGCGGGATCGTCCACGGGTCGAACGCCACCACCCACGCGCTGCGCGGCAGCATCGAGCTGGCGGACAATCTCGGCGCGACGGTCTGCGAAGCTGGCGATCACGGCCCCCAGATTGGCCAAGGAGCTGGCATAAGCATCTGCATCCGTCAGCGTGATGGGGTCTTGCAAGGCTTCGAACCGATGCCCATGGGTGATGGCGCCTGCCTGAAGCCCCAGGGCCTGCACCGGCACCACCTGCGTGCCATGCAACGCCACCAGTCCATGCGCAGGCCGCACGAATTGAACGCTGCTCCAACCGGGCATGGGCATGTCCGTTTCGGGCTGGTACGTCATGACCTTGGGAATGGGCAAGCGCGACAGTGACTCGTCGAGTGCACGTTGCAAACCCGCAGCCAGCGTGACACCTGCAGCCACCCCCTTGAGGAACAGCGTCTCGGCTTTGCCATCAGACACCCGATCCAGCTGAGGCACCACCGAGGCATCGGCCCCCAGGGACTGCAATTTCTTCAACAGCGCGGGGGTGGCCTGGCCTTGCGCATCCAGGCCCACCTTCACCGGCATGAGTTTGTGTTGCACTGCTCGGTCCTCGGCGCGCGACAGCACTGCCGTGACATGCGCCGCCAAACGACGCGGGCTGGCAAACGGGGTGACAGCGGAGGCCGTGGTGGTCAATCCCTGGGCCTGGAGCTGCTCAAACAGCACCGAGGCAAACGACTGGCCCAACTGCTGCAGGGCCTTGGGCGGCAACTCTTCCACAAAGAGTTCCACCAGCAAAGAAGATGTGGTCATGACGTGGCTTTCGGTCAAGCGGCTTGTCGGGACAAGGCCTCGACCCATTCACGCGGCGCCATGGGGAAACCCAGTCGCTCGCGACTCTCGTAATAACTTTGCGCAACCGCGCGTGCCAGGTTGCGAATACGACCAATGTAGGCAGCACGCTCGGTCACGCTGATGGCGCCTCGGGCGTCCAGCAGGTTGAAGGTGTGCGCGGCTTTGAGCACTTGCTCATAGGCGGGCAACGCCAGTTGCTGCGCCATCAGGTATTGGGCCTGCTTTTCATGCGCACCAAAGGCGGTGAACAGGAATTCTGCATCGCTGTGCTCGAAGTTGTAGGCCGATTGCTCTTGCTCGTTTTGCAAATACACATCGCCGTATTTCAACCCATCGGTCCACTGCAGGTCATAGACGTTGTCCACGCCTTGCAGATACATCGCCAGGCGCTCCAGACCGTAGGTGATCTCGCCCGTGATAGGCCGGCAATCGATACCACCGACTTGCTGGAAGTAGGTGAATTGCGTCACTTCCATCCCATTGAGCCACACTTCCCAGCCCAGACCCCAGGCGCCCAGCGTGGGGTTCTCCCAGTCATCCTCCACAAAGCGGATGTCATTGCGACGCAAGTCAAAGCCCAGGGCCTGCAGTGAACCCAGGTACAGCTCCAGGATGTTGGCCGGCGCCGGCTTGAGCACCACCTGATATTGGTAGTAGTGCTGCAAGCGGTTGGGGTTTTGCCCGTAGCGTCCATCCTTGGGGCGACGGCTGGGCTGCACATACGCGGCTTTCCAGGGCTCAGGACCCAGTGCCCGCAGGAACGTGGCGGTATGGGACGTCCCCGCCCCGACCTCCATGTCATAGGGTTGCAAGAGCGCACAGCCTTGCTGGTCCCAATAGGACTGGAGTTTCAAAATGATCTGTTGGAAGGTGAGCATAAGGGAGCGGCCGGCCCGAACAGGCGGCCGGCTCTGGACGGTGCGACAGCGCACCCACCCGGGGATTTTACGAGGCGCGCCAGTCAATGCGCACCCGTGTGCGCCCAGGCAGCCACAACAGCCCAATGGCCAGTGCCCACAAGGGGGCCAGCCCGTACTCCCCCACCCAGCGAGCGTAGGGCGTCAAGGTACCCGAACGCCCCATCACCTCGCCTTGCAACACACCCTCCTGAGAGGCGGGCAGTCGGTGGGTGACACGTGCCTGGGCGTCGATGATGGCGGTCGAGCCCGTGTTGGTGGCGCGGATCACCGGTCGATCAAACTCCAGCGCCCGCAATCTGGAAATCTGCAAATGCTGATCGAGCGCGATGGTGTCGCCAAACCAGGCCAGATTGCTCAGGTTCACCAACACGGTGGGGGACGTCGCCGGATCCTGAAAGCGCTGTGCCAATTCTTCGCCAAACAAATCTTCATAGCAGATCATGGGGGCCAGTCGCTGCCCCTGCCAGGCCATGGAAGGTGGGTCCACGCGCCCACGGCCAAACTCGCCCAGCGGAATGTTCATCATGCGGGTGAACCATTGAAACAAGGGGGGGACAAACTCGCCAAAGGGCACCAGATGGTGCTTGTCGTAACGATAGGGCGGCACCGGGCCCGCCAGACCCAGAACGCTGTTGGTATGCACCCCCAGGTCATACAACGGCATCCCGATGAGGGCCGCACGTTCGCCCTGCGCGAAATGATCGACCAGACCTTGCCAATAGCCGGGGGGCAGTTGTTGCTGCACATAGGGCAGTGAAGTTTCCGGCGTCACCACCAGGCCCTGCTCGACACTGCGTAGCGCAGCCTCATACCAGGTCAGCGACCACGCCCGTCGCCCTTGAAATTTTTCGTCTTGAGGCACATTGCCTTGCACCAAATGCACGACCATTGGTTTGTCACGTGCCGACTCCCGCATGCCAGGCCATGGCAAGGCCAACGCGACGATCAATGACAACACCAGCGCTGCCCCCCATTGACGCCACTGCCAATCGGGCCACCAGTGCGGGGGCTTTCGCGCCGCCACGGCCATCGCCAGGGTAGCGCTCAAGGCGCCGATGCCATAGACCCCGATCCAAGGGGCCAACCAGACCAATGCACTGTCGACATGGGCATAGCCGCCCACGCCCCATGGAAAACCAGTGAACCATCGGGCTCGCGCCAGTTCAGCCAACATGACACTCGCACCGAAAGCGAGTGCCCGCCAACCCCACGCCAAATCACGCGTTCGGAAATTGACATACAACCATCCAGCCCCGGCCCAATACAGCGACAACATTGCGTACAGTGCCAGCAC
>VEQI01000289.1 GCA_018883305.1 Limnohabitans sp.
TGCCCATGTTGTACATCTGACCGTGGCAGGCGCCCGCATTGCCGCCATTGCGGTTGATCTCTTCCATGATGACGGAGGCTTCGGCCAGGCCCAGGCCGGAACCACCGTATTCCTGCGGAATCATGGCGGCCAGCCAGCCGGCGCCGGTCAGCGCATCGACGAAGGCTTCAGGGTATGCGCGCGCTTCGTCAATCTTGCGGAAATATTCGTCGGGGAATTCGGCACACAGGGCACGAACGGCTTCGCGGATGTCTTGGTAAGCGTCAGAAGTTTGCAGCATGGAGGCTCCGGAAAATTCAACAAAGGAACGCGCCGGCCGGCGTTATCCGCCAAGGGCTGGCGTTCCCGATCCCTGGATTATTGCGAAGTTGTCGCCACCGCGGCACGCCAGCGCGTCACCCGAGGTACAGCGAGTGCCGGCCCTCGCCAGGGCCTAGGGCCGGTGGAGACAACATCACGCATGCCGTTGCACCCATTGCATGCACAGCCGATGCATCTGCTCGACCCCATCGATCAGTGCCGCCGGGCCAGGCTGCAAAATGGCCGCCGACTTGATTTCATGCAGCTCACCCTCACGCACCGCGGGCACCTCGGACCAGCCAGGACGAGCCGCCACCTTGTCGGGTCTGAATTTCTTGCCACACCAGGAGCCCATCACGATGTCGGGCGCGCGCGCCACAATTTGCATCGGGTCGGCAATGATGCGGTCCTTGCCCATGGCCTGCTGCGCCAACTCCGGAAAACAATCATCACCTCCCGCGATGGCCAGCAACTCCGACACCCAGCGAATGCCGCTGATGGCGGGCTCATCCCATTCTTCAAAGTACACCCGAGGACGCCTGGGCCAGACACGCGTGCGCGCAGCCATGTCGTCCAGGCGTTGGCGATAACCGGTCAGCAACGCTTGCCCACGCTCGGCCTGACCCACCATGGCGGCCACCTGAAACAGCATGGCAAAAATCTGATCGACACTGCGTTGATTGAAGACCGTCACCTGCACGCCAGCGCGGATCAGGGCCGAAGCGATGTCGGCCTGCAGATCGGAAAAGCCAAAGACGCAATCCGGTTCCAGCGCCAGGATGCGATCGATCTTGGCACTCAGAAAAGCACTCACCCGTGGCTTGTCCCGACGGGCCTCGGGCGGGCGAACGGTGTAGCCCGAAATACCCACGATGCGGTCTTGCTGACCCAGCAGGTAGAGCCACTCGGTGGTCTCTTCGGTCAGGCACACAATTCGGCGCGGTAACAGGTCCATGGGTTGGATTGTCAGCCAACACGTGATGAAGCGCCGCCGGCACCGTAGAATCCCCCCATGGCCGCCCCCACCCTGCTGGAACAACTCGCCGAGCGCGTCGAGCGCTTGCTGCTGCGCCACGGTGAATTGCAGCGCACCAATGAACTGCTTCAAGAGCAGGTGGAGCAACTCACCCGTGAGCGTGACAACCTCAAGTCCCGTCTGGGCGCGGCGCGCAATCGTATTGACGCCTTGCTGGACCGACTGCCCCAGGAAGCCAGTACCAAGGAGGGCGAGTGAAACAAGTTGAAGTCCAGATCATGGGGCAAGGCTACCTGCTGGGTTGCCCGGAAGGTGGGGAAGCTCGCTTGCAGGCGGCGGTGGACCGGGTGGATGAGGCCATGTGCAAAATCCGCGACGCCGGCAAGATCAAGGCCCGTGACCGCATTGCTGTGCTGTCTGCGCTGAATCTGGCCTTTGAGTTGACGGAACGCACAGCGGCACCCGCGACGGACAGCCCTGACACGCAAGCGCAATTGCAGTCCTTGCTGGAACGGTTGGACAAGGTGCTGAGTGACGATGGTCAGTTGCTCTGATCGCCTGACTGAAACCCATCATTGATCGCAAGCCCCACGTTCTGCGGGCTTCCCCTACAATTCAGCCGTCTGCAAAACCGCCGGACTTTATATTTCCTTGAACCAATGCTCATATGAGCCCGGGCTTGGAACATCGTCTGGTGAGCGTGATCGTCTCGCGTCAGATGAACCCAACGCCAGTCTGACCTTGCCCACCTGAACCCCAGCGTTCAGGATGACGGTCCGGTGGCTTTTGCAGACACCTTTTCAACATCCCCCCCGCTTCATCATGATTCTGGACACGACCCTGATTCTCGAACTGGCCGTGCTTGGCCTTTGCACTGGTTTTCTGGCCGGACTGCTGGGCATTGGCGGTGGCATGGTGCTGGTGCCCTTTCTCACCTGGATGATCAGCCAGCGTGGCGTCTCGGGGGACCTGGCCGTGAAGATGGCCATTGCCACCTCCATGGCCACCATTTTGTTCACCAGTGTGTCCAGCGTGCGCGCCCACCACAAGAAGGGCGCTGTACGCTGGGATCTGGTCAAGGGACTGGCCCCGGGCATTGTGCTGGGCAGCCTGCTGGGCAGCGTGGGTATCTTCGCGCTCGTGAAGGGGGCCTCGCTGGCCATTTTCTTTGGTTGCTTTGTGGGCTTCTCCGCCACACAGATGTTTCTGGACAAGAAGCCCGCCCCCACGCGCCAAATGCCTGGCTTTACGGGTCAGCTGGGTGCCGGTGGCCTGATTGGTCTGCTGTCCGGTCTGGTGGGCGCAGGCGGTGGCTTCATCAGCGTGCCATTCATGACCTGGTGCAACGTGGCCATCCACAATGCCGTGGCCACCAGCGCAGCATTGGGTTTCCCGATTGCGCTGGCCAACGTGGCCGGTTACATCGTGAGCGGCCTGTCACTGGATCAATTGCCGCCCTACTCCTTTGGCTATTTGTGGCTCCCCGCACTGGTGGTGGTGGCCTGTTGCAGTGTGTTGATGGCCCCGGTGGGCGCGTCCACGGCACACAAGCTGCCAGTCAAGCAACTCAAGCGCGTGTTTGCCGGCATGCTGTACCTGCTGGCAGGGTACATGCTCTACAAAGGTCTGAGCACCTGAGCCTGGCGTGAATGCGGCCCGCCCACGGCCTCTCTGAGCACTTCACACGGGCCATCACTGGCCATCACAGGCGTGTCTTCAAGCTGGTGTCACGCACCAGGGGGCTTGCTGATGCACCAGGCCCATCCAAAGCCCCCAGGCAGACACGCCAAACAGGGCGGCCCCCGCCAGACGCATGCCCCAGGCCCCATCGCCCAGGGTTTGCAAGCGCAGCCATAGCCAAGGCCCCGCCCACAGACTGACACTGCTGCCCAACGCAAACAAGGCCATGGTGCCAGCCCCCTCCCAAGGCGAGCTGGTGAGCGCGGCCACCATCAACGCGGAATACAGCAAGCCACAAGGCATGAGCGCCCACAGCACGCCCACCAGCCAGGGGGCGGTGCGGCCATGACGATCATGAAAGGCACGCACGCGTTGCCACAAGCGTCGCCCTGCTTGGTCCAGCCAGGGCGGTTGCCTGGCCTGCCACATGAGCAGCACCCCCATCGCCATGGCGGCCACATGCAACAGGCTCCACAAGGGTCGAATGGCCGCCGATTGCGTGGTGAGCCATCCCAGGCCCTGCATGCTGCCCGCTGCCAAGGCACCCACCAGGCTGTAGCCCAGCAACCGCCCCCCTTGAAAGGCCGTGAGGCTGTAGCGCTGACGTGGACCCGCGGCTTGCGCCAGACCGGCACAAGCGGCCCCGCACATGGCCACGCAATGCGGGCCACCGGCCAGTCCCATCAGCACGGCGGTGAGCGCCAGGGTGCTTTGCATGGGGCGTGAGGAAATTAGAGAATTTTGGAAAACCGGGTGCGGTCTCGATCAGCTTGCAGGTAACGGTCAAACACCATGGCAATGCCGCGCACAAAAAACCATCCCAGCTCCGTGACTTGAATGCCTGCATTGTCCACCACCACAAGGCCTTGGGCCTGCAAGGGCTCCAGACGCTCCAACTCTGCCGCGAACGCCGTCTTGAAATGCAGCAGATGTGCAAGCTCGATCGACTCGAACTGCAGCGCGCCCTGGCACATGATGGCCATGATGATGCTGCGTCGCACGATGTCGTCGCGACTAAGCGCCAGGCCACGCACTACCGGAAAGCGTCCCTGGTCGAGCAGGTCGTAATACTCTTCCAGCGTCTTGGCATTCTGGCTGTAGGTGGCTCCCACGCGGCCGATCGACGACACACCGAGAGCGATCAGATCGCAATCCGGCTGGGTGCTGTAGCCTTGGAAATTGCGGTGCAAGCGCCCCTGCCGTTTGGCCACCGCCAGCGCGTCGTTGGGCAAGGCGAAATGGTCCATGCCCACATAGACATAGCCTGCTTCAAGCAAAATTCTCAAGGCACTCGCAAGCATGGCCAACTTAGATGCAGCAGGTGGCAAGTCTTGCGCATGAATGCGCCGCTGCGGTTTGAAGCGCTCGGGCAAATGCGCGTAGGCATACAAGGCAATGCGATCGGGCTGCAATTCAACCACTTGCTGTAAGGTGCGCTCGAACGATTCAGGGGTTTGCATGGGCAAGCCATAAATCAGATCGACATTGACCGAATCAAACCCCAATG
>VEQI01000018.1 GCA_018883305.1 Limnohabitans sp.
GGGCTGTACAAACCACTTGTCATAGAGCTTGGACAACTCGCCCGACTTGGCCAGATCACGCACGGTGTCGTCGGCCAACTTCTTGAAGGCTGCATCATCCTTGCGCAGCATGATGGCGATCGGCTCCACGTTGAGCACTTCACCCACGATGCGGAAGTCCGACGGGTTCTTGCTGGTGGCAATATTGCCCGCCAAGATCTGGGCGTCCATCACGAAGGCGTCGGCACGACCGGACTCCAGCAACAGGAAGCTCTCGGCATGGTCTTTGCCGAACACTTCCTTGAAGTCCACGCCATTGGCGCGCTCATGCTTGCGCAGCAACTGCACGGAGGTGGTGCCGGTGGTGGTGGCCACGTTCTTGCCGTTGAGTTGGGCAATGGAGGTGATGCCCGAGTTGGCCTTGGTGGCAATGCGCACCTCTTCCACATAGGTAGTGGCAACAAAGGCCACGTCCTTCTGACGCGCCACGTTGTTGGTGGTGGAACCGCATTCAATGTCCACCGTGCCGTTTTGCACCAGAGGAATACGGTTTTGCGAGGTCACAGCCTGGAATTTCACATCCAGTTTGCGGCCCACGGATTTTTCCAGGTTGGCCAGAATGCGTTGGCAGATTTCAATGTGATAGCCCGCGTACTTGCCATCCCCGAGGGTGAAAGACAGCGCGCCGGAGGAGTCGCGCACACCCATGGTGACCACGCCGGAGTCCTTGGCCTTGGACAAGGTGTCCGCGTGCGCCGACAAACCCAAAAGGGCGGAGAAAGCGAGAGCAAACAATTGGGGCTTCATGAACATTCCTGCCAGATAAGTGGTGAGTTGAGCAAAAAATGGCACACCCGCACACCGAGCAGCCAGCTCGGTACGGTGCCGAACCGATAGTTTCGCAGATATCCGGGGGCGAACTCAAGCCGGGTTGGCCCCGATCCCTGTGGTCAGGTATTTCACGGCACGAGGTCCCGCCGTATCATGGCGTCCCGCGCCCTCCTGCCGCCACCACCGTGCCTAGCGCTCTCGCCTCTCTGTTCCTTCGATGCCTCGCCGGCCTGGTTTTGCTCTGGGCGGGTTGGACGGCGTCGGCACGTGCCTCCGAAATCGTGCACCATGGCCCGGTGATGGACATCCAGATCCAGCGTGGCGAAGAGTTGCTGTCCATCTTTCAGGTCAGCCGTCTGCGCCGTGGCGACCGCTTCCTGGTCAAGCCCGACTTGAATTCCCTGGCCAAGGGCGATTGGGTGCTGCTGCTGGCGCGCATTTCCCCTGCCGGCAATCAGGTGGAAACCCGGCGCTTTGACCTGAGCCACTTCAGCGATTACGCATCGATCGACATCACGGCCGACGACCAGGTGCCCGCCCTGATGCTGGCCCCACAGTTGCGCAACCTGTTTGGCCTGTACACCAGCTTCACCGAGTCCGCCAACTTCCTGCAGGAAGTGTTGATGTCAGACCCGCAAAAATTCTTTGATCTGCAAAAGGTCGATCAGGTCAACCAGGCCATCACTGCCCTGGGCCGTGGGCTGGACCAGATGATGATCAGCCGAGAACCGGAGCAGGCCGTGGCCTCGGCCAAGGAACTGGCCTTCAAGTTTGGGGTACAGGCCCTCGACCCCGATTGTTTCAAAGGCAATCTGGTCAACACCCAGTGCGTGGCGGCCAACATCGTTGCTAGCAAGGAATTTGCCATGCCCTCCAACAGCGACTTGAGCTCGATGGTGGGGCAGAAAAAAGCGGCCGATCTCACCAGCTTCCTCACGGCCAACATCCATGCACTGTCTCAGGCCGGCGACTTCGTCTCGCACAAGTACCGCGATCAATATGACTTTGCGCCCACTTTTGGTCGCCAAAAAGGCGACTCTCGCCTGACCGAGCTGTTTTCGCTCAACCGGTTCCGCAGCGGCTCCATCAAGACCGCCTACGTGTACGTCCCGGCCTGGTTCAACGCCCCAGCCCCCCTCCTGTCGGTGCAGGATGCGCAACCGGTCTGCTGGTTGAACGGCCAGGTCACCGTTCGCGTGCAGGGACGACTTCCTGTGGCCCACTACTGGCACGACTGGAACCTCACGCTGACAGACCCGCAAACACAACGACGACTGGCCCAGATCACCCAGGTGTCCTTCCTGCCGGAACATGGCGTGCTGCGGTTCGATGCCGCCAGTCTGCCCACTGAGCGCTGGCCTCGAGGCGGCGTGTTGCAAGCACGCCTGAGCGGGCGTTTCGGCTTTGAATTTCTTGGCCCCCTGACCTGGTCGCTGGCCCTGCCCATGCAAGGCGACTTGCGCCCCAGGCTGCAAGGCCTGGATCAACTGATCGCCGGTGAACGAGCCACGCTGCAACTGGGCTCTCCCACGCAGGCCGCCTGTCTGGAAAGCCTGGAGCTGGTCACAGGCGAGCGTTCATGGGGGCGCACTTCGGCCCCTTCCGCGCACAGCCTGGCCGTGGACCTCAGCCGCGCCACACCGGGCCCTGCCGAACTGCGGGTGCGGCAACAAGGCCTGCCACCGCAATCGCTGCGGGTGAACATTCTGAACCACCGCACCCGCATCAAATCGGTGGAGCATGCCGAACTGGACACTCGCTTGCGTATCACGGGAGAGCACCTGGACCGAATAGCGTGGCTGCAACTCGATGAGCAACGCTGTGAACCGCAGGAGCTGCGCGAGTCCAGCGGCGGCGACGAGTTGCTCTTGACCTGTTCAGGCGACATTCGCTTCAATGCCCAGTTGTCCGACCTGGTGACGGTGCACCATCGCGAGGATGAACCCAGCCCGTTGCGTGTGTCCCTGATCAAGAAAGCCGCGCCGCCGCGTCTGCGTGTGGCCTCGGCCACGCAGGCGCTGCTGATTCGCCCCTCAGTCAAGGCCACGCGCTGGGGGCTGACCCCAAACGACCGATTGATGTCGGATGACTCGGGACTGAGCGTGCTGTTGCAAACCGAGCCCGGCTACGTCTTGCCCAAAGGCAATTTCGCACTGCAACTCCGGTTCAGCGACGATCCGCTGACCGCCGCCAAGCCCATCGAGCATCCGCTGATCGCCGACTTCAATCACCAGGAACTGCGCACGCGCCACCCGATTTCCTTTCAGGGCGTGGAATTGCCCAGCATCGTCAATCCGCTGGAGTTCCGGGTGGTGCATCCCCCTTCGGGCGCACAAGGCCAATGGGTGGCGCTGCAACGTGCCGTGTTACTGGTGCCCGAGCTGACGGACCTGACCTGCGCCGACGCACCCGATCAGTACTGGATTCATGGTCATCACCTGGACAAGATCGATGCCATTGACAGTCAAACGGCGCTCAGCACCGTGCCACCGCCCTCAGACTCGACCGCCTCCAACACCACATCCGCAGACACCGACAGCACGGCCGTGCCCCTGGCACCGCTGCCCATTCAGCCCGCGCAGCTGGATGCCTGTGACAACGGCGGTCTGTGCCTGAAGGTGGTGTCAGCGCAGCGCCAACCCACCTGGCGCATTGCCTTGCGCTGGGTGGACCAACGCGTGTTCCACGTCAAATTGGGTGAGCTGCCGGCTTGCCGTCCTTGAGACATCGGCTAGCATGTCCGCATGAAGATCCTGGAAATCCTGCCCCTGGCCGATTGGCTGGCCCTGGCCTTTTTTCTGGCCGGCTGGGCGGGCTATGCGCTTTTTGCGCACCAGCGCGGACAAAGCCGCCCCTCCATCCTGGCCACCACCAATGTGTATCGCCTGCGCTGGATGCGTCAGGCCGTTCATCGGGATCCGCGCATGCTGGACGGCATCATCACGCAGACGCTGTCTGAAACACCTTCGTTTTTTTGCTCGACCACCATCATCATCATCGGTGGACTGATCGCGCTGCTGGGCACCACCGACAAGGCTGCCGAACTGGTGCGCGACTTCCCATTTGCGCAGCCCACCCCCATGCTGGTGTTCGAATTCAAGATCCTGGTGCTCATTGCCATCTTCGTCTACGCGTTCTTTCGCTTCTCATGGTCGATGCGGCAATACACCTTCGTGGCCTTGCTCATTGGCGCCTTGCCCCCCGCGGAGGTGTTGAAAGAAAACGAAGCCGAAGCGGAAACCATGGCCCGCCGTGCTGCCACCATGACAGGGCTGGCGGCGGAAACCTTCAATGACGGGTTGCGGGCTTACTACTTCTCGTTCGCGGCCATGGGCTGGTTCTTCTCACCCCTGGCCCTGGTGCTGGCCACCATGCTGATCATCTTCATTCTGTTCGGACGTGAGTTCCGCTCCGAGGTGCTGGCGGTGTTGCGAGACTGAGTTCAACCCGCCTGCGGCAACGTCACCTTCAGGCTGGTCATGACCTCGATGAAGTGCGGCCCCTGCGCTTGCAACCCGCGCTGCAGGGCCGCTTCAATTTGATCCTCACGCTCGACCCGCTCCGCCGTCATGCCAAAGCCTTTGGCGATGCTCAGAAAGTCTGGGTTGAACAGGTCTGTGCCGGGGTGCCGGGTGGGATAGGCCCGTTCCTGATGAATGCGGATCGATGCATAGCTGCCGTTGTTGGCCAGGATGAAAAGTATGGGCAAACGCCGCTGCACGGCCGCGATCATCTCGTTGCCGGTCATCATGAAGCCGCCATCGCCCACCATGCACACCACACGACTACGCGGCTCGCGCAAGGCGGTGGCCACGGCGGCCGGGGTGCCATAGCCCATTGCGCCGGCCAATGGGGCCATCAGGCGTTGCGGAAAGTCGAAACCGAAATGCCGGTAGACCGGCGCAGCGAAGGTGCCCGCATCCAGGCACACGCGGAGATCTGACGGCGCTCGAGCCTTGAGCTGTCGAACCACTTCGACAAAGCGCACGCCATCGTCGGCGGCTCGTTGGGGCCAGGCCGCGATCTGGAGGTGCACCTGTCTGAGCTCACGCGCCCAGGACTCACGCGAGGGCATATGCGCCACGGATGCGGGCATCAGGTCTTGCACCAATCCCACGGGGTCGCAGGCCAGGCCCACTTCCGTGGCGAAGTGCAGCCCCACCACACGCGGATCGGGATAGCAGTGCACCAATGGCTGTGCCGGCTGGGGCAAGGTGGGAAAGCTGTAGTTCTGGCTGGTCACGTCATCGAGTCGGGTACCCAAGGCCAGTATCAGGTCGCTGCTGTGCAGGCGGTCCAGTTGTGCCGATGGATTGGCCAGACCCAGGTCGCCGACAAAAAGCGGGTGACTGTTGGGGAACAGGTCGTGGCGACGAAACGCCACACACACCGGGATCTGCCAGGCCTGGGCAAACGCCTGCAAGGCCTCTCGACCGCCGGGCACATCGAAGGCGCCACCGGCGATGATGAGTGGCCGCTGTGCGTGCTCGATCAGCGAGCGCACACGCGCCAGGCCTTCGGGGCTGGCGCGGAGTCCGTCGTGAGGCCGCGCACGCCATGACACCGGTGCCACTGCCTGTTGCTGCACATCCTCGGGAATGGCAATCACCACGGGCCCCGGAGTGCCGGTGGTGGCCATGCGCACCGCTTTGTACGCGATTTCCGCCAACTGCTCGGGGGCCGTGGCCTCAAAAACCCACTTGGCGATGGTCCCGTACATGGCGCGGTAGTCAATTTCCTGAAACGCCTCACGGCGCAGGTCTTTCTTGGGCACTTGCCCCACCACCAGAATGAGCGGGATGGCGTCTTGCTGGGCGGTGTGCACCGCAATGCTGGCATTGGTGGCCCCTGGCCCCCGACTGACCATGACCACCCCGGGTCGGCGCGTGAGGCGACCATCGGCACAGGCCATGAAGCCCGCGCCCGCCTCATGACGGCAGGTCACCAGGTCGATCTGAGGAAAGTCAGCCACCGCATCCAGCAAGCCGATGTAGCTTTCGCCGGGCACCTGAAAGATCCGGTCCACGCCATGCGCGGCCAGCACCGAGAGAAAGGCATGCGCCGAGGTGTTCATGGTTGACCCACCGGCAAACCCGGCGCAGCGCGGAAAATTGAATCGTTCACGAGGCGTCCTTGCAGCAAGTCTCATCCTCTGACCAGACGACATCTGGGTGGGATGTGGCCGCATTATTCGGCATGCCTCGCTTTTGACTATCACTTACGTGATCAACGGGTCATTCCCCGGCAACCCTGACGCACCGGATTCAGTGCCAGCGCCCGATGCGCGGCCAGTCACTCGGGGAGGGGTGGCTCAGGACGCAATGAGGACGCTGGCTGCGTCACGGTGGATGACGACAACGTGGGCGCAGGCTCAGGCGTGAGCTGATCAAGGATCTGGGCCCGCGTCACCTGTGCGGCTTGCTCCACCGCACTCAGCTCTTCGCCAATCTGCTGATGATCTTCCATGATCTGGGCCAATCGCTGGCTGAAGGCCTGCCGGCGTTGCTCGGGCGTGCCGGTAGGCACGGCATGGGCCGGCAAGGCAGCCACCGCCGCGGCCAATTGCGCACGCTGGTCACTGGGGAGAGGCTGTGTAGTGCCGAGATCTGCCTCAGGCAAGTCGCGATCAGAGGTGCGGCCCGGTTCTGCACGCGGGGTGTCCGCCGATGTGACAGGCGTCGCCGGTTCCTTGGCCAGTGAGGCCTTGCCCGCCTGTGGCACGGCATGCATGCGTCGTGGCGAATCGGCTGATGGTATTTTGACCGTCACATCGGTGCGCAGATACCGGCTGGGGTCGTCAAAATGCTCGCGATGGCTGGTATCCAGCAAGGTTTGCAACAGGGGCCCTTCGCTGCCTGCGGCCGCTGGATCGCCTCCGGGCAAGTTGGCATAGCTGTCGTCACGTCCCGCCTCGGGGGGCAACTGCACCCAGGTATCTTTCATGCCCGCCGATGAAGGCAGCGTCGCGTGCGAATCCGAGAGGTCACCGCCTTCACGCCCTTCGATAAGCGCCGAACTATCCGAGAGGGGCGCCGAGGGGTTGATGGATGCCAAGTGATCTACCAAGCTGTCCGCCTGCTTGGACATGTCCAGCGGACGCTTGGCCAGCGCATCCACGCCGCCGAATTTGGCGGGCGTGGCCTCCACCTTGAAAGGGTTGGGGGTGGAGATGATGAGGGGTTCTTGATCAGGCATCAGGATCATGTTGATCGGTTCTGTGTGAAATTGTAGGCGTCATCCTGACCCAATGGAACATCGTCGACAAGCCAAGCCGCACAAATGCCGGACAATGGTCAGCAACCTTGAACCAGCGAGCGCACTGACCAACAGTGTCAAAGCACCGTCGTCCGTCCTTGATTTGACCAATAGGAGATCTCCCCATGAGCCAGCCCACGGGTTTTGTGCAAGATAAAGTTGTTCTCGTCACCGGTGCCGGTGGTGGCATCGGACGTGACTTCGCGCTCGCGCTGGCGCGTGAGGGCGCCAAGGTGGTGGTGAATGATCTGGGCGCGTCCGTGCAAGGCGAAGGGCGTGACACCGCCCGCGCACAAGCCGTGGTGGATGAAATTCGGGCCGCCGGTGGACAGGCCGTGGCGAATGGCGACAGCGTGTCAGACTGGGACGGCGCCAACCGGATGGTGAATCTGGCCGTCGAGACCTTTGGCCGCATCGACGCTGTCATCAACAACGCGGGCATTCTGCGCGACCGCTTCTTCTTCAACATGAGCCCCGATGAGTGGCGCTCCGTGATCGATGTGCACCTCAACGGCGCGTTTTATGTCTCACGTGCCGCCGCGTCACATTTCAAAGAGCAGCAAAGTGGCGCCTACATCCACATGGTGTCCACCTCGGGCCTGATTGGCAACTTCGGCCAGGCCAACTATTCCGCTGCCAAGCTGGGGATTGCCGCGCTGTCCAAGTCCATCGCCATGGACATGGCCAAATTCAAGGTGCGCTCCAACTGCATCTCGCCCTTTGCCTGGAGCCGCATGATCAACTCCATTCCCACGGACACCGACGAGCAGCGTGACCGCGTGGCCCGCTTGCAAAAAATGGAGACCGCCAAGATTGCGCCGCTGGCCGTGTTCCTGGCCAGCGATGCGGCCGCCGATGTGACGGGCCAGATTTTTGCCGTGCGCGCCAATGAGATCTTCCTCATGAGCCAGAGCCGCCCGTTGCGCTCGTTGCACACCGAGCAAGGCTGGACACCGCAATCGGTCGCCGACCGCGTGGTGCCTGCGCTGCGTCCGAGCTTTTACAAGCTGGACCGTTCACAAGACGTGTTTGACTGGGACCCAGTCTGACGTTCCCCCGAGGGCGTGCGAACCCTCTCGTTGAAACGCCCCGATACCGGGGCGTTTTGCATCAAGGCTTGGTGTAAGGCACCGCCTCGTCCACCGTTTCCCAGATGAACGCCGCCGAGGGGCGCTGCGTCTCCTCCAGGATGTGCCCCACCAAACCGGCTGAACGGCTGACCACCGCCACCCCCCGCATGATGGGCTGAGGAATGCCAATCTCGCCCAGCAAAGCCGCCGTGGCCCCGGTGGCGTTGATGGTGATGTGCCGACCGTAGACCTCATCCACTTGCTGCGACAAGGTCTTGAGCGCCTGGATGTGACGCCCTGGCACCGATTGCGCCTCGGCCACGGCAAACATTTTGGGGGTGCGTGGATCGTCCGGCTTGTGGTGTGGGTGACCAAAACCATGCAGGGGCAGTTTGCCCTGATGATGACGCTGCGCGATGGCGCGAGCACGGGCCTCCACGCCTTCGGGCGCGGACAGCATTTCCTCAATCATCTTGGCGCAACCTTCCATGGTGCCCACAAAGGTCGTGCCCACCCCCAGCAGGCCGGCTGCCACTGCGGCTTGCAAGGCATCCGGGGCAGAGTGGTAAATCAGGCGGGTGGCAATGGCGCTGGGCGTGAGGCCATGCTCCATGAGGGTGACCAGCACGGCATCCAGAATCTTCACATGACCGGCGGGCGGTTTTTTGCCGGTGAGATGAAACAGAAACATTTCCGTGAAACTCATCTCGCCAATCAGCTCCTCCACGAGATCGGCCTCGCGAACAAAAATCTGCTTGGCATCCGAACGCGCAATCGAGGTGGTGGGGACAGGTTTGGTTCTCATGGGGTTTCAGTCCGAGTGTGTCAATGGTGTGTCGGCATTCTTCATGGGGACTCGGTCAGCGTCAATGCGAACGAGTCATCCAGGCGCCTGCGGATCAATCGACGCGCATGCCGGAGGCCTTGATGATGGGCGCCCAACGCCCCAACTCTTCCCGCGTGGCCGCCAGCAACTCCTGGGGCCCGGCCTTCATGGGCGAAGCACCTTGGGCCTGAAAGAAGCTGTCCATGTCCGGCAGCGCCTGCACCTTGGCCACCGCTTGACGCATCTGCTCGATCAGCTCGCGCGGCACCCCCTTGGGGGCATACATGGCCACCCACAGCTCACCCACCAGCCCGGGCACGGCTTCATTGGCCAGCGGCACTTGTGGCAGGGCTGGTGCGCGGTGCAGCGAAGGCACCGCCAGCGCCTTGACTTGACCGCTCTTGATGAATTGGAGGCAAGCCGGAATGGTGCTGATCAGCACCTGCAGATTGCCCGCCACCAGATCGGTCAGCGCGGGCGCCACGCCCTTGTAGGGCACATGCGTGATCTGCACGTTCTGTGACATCTTGAGCATTTCCATCAGCAAGTGCGAGAAGGTGCCATTGCCGGCCGAGCCATAGCTCAGCTTGCCGGGCTCGCGACGCGACAGGTCGATGAGTTCGGCCAGGGTATTGACGGGCAGGCTCTTGGGCACCAGGAAGACGTGCTGCACCACAGCAATGCCCGCCACGGGTTCAAAGTCCCCCAGCGGATCAAAGCCGGTGGACTTGTAGAGCGAGGGATTGATGGTTTGTGTGCTGTTGATGGTCACCAGCCAGGTACTGCCGTCGCGGGGTGCTGACTTGGCCACATACGCTGAGCCCACATTGCCACCGGCGCCGGCCCGGTTGTCCACCACCACGGCACTGCCCAGCACCTGAGGCAGGCGCATGGCCACGGCACGCGCCATCACATCATTGGAGCCTCCGGCTGCGTTGGGCACCACGAGGCTGATGGATTTGGGCAGCGAGGTTTGCGCCGACAGGCCGGCTCCCCACAGACTGGCCGTCGCGGCCACGTTGAATTGACGTCGGTTGATGTGCATGGTGCCACCCCTTTCAGGTTGTGAACCTCAAGATTACCAGCGCCACTGCGGTTTGCACGCGGGCATGCCAGTCGCGCTGTCAAGCGATTGACAGTGCATGGACTGGGCAACAAGTAACCAACTGGTTATGATGGTGCCACAAGAGGAGAACCCTGCATGAAATTTGGCGACTTCGTCAAAGTCAAATCCCTGGCCAGCACGGCCGGCTTCAAAGACAACCTGGCCCGCCTGGGCCTGAACATGCCCTGTGACGACGAGCTGCAGTCCGGCCCCGATGCGGTGATGGCCCAGCCCCTGCAAGTGGGCCCCTTCACCATCGGCAACCGCTATGCGGTTCAACCCATGGAGGGCTGGGATGGCCTGTCCGATGGCCGCCCCAGTGACAACACACGCCGTCGCTGGCGGCATTTCGGCCTCTCGGGCGCCAAGATGGTTTGGGGTGGCGAGGCGGTGGCCGTGCGGCATGACGGCCGAGCCAATCCGCGGCAACTGGTGATGAATGCCAACACACAGTCCGAGATCGCGGGCCTGCGAGAAACCCTGGTGCAAGCGCATCGTGAGGCCATGGGCGACGACAAGGACCTGGTCATCGGCCTGCAACTCACCCACTCGGGCCGTTTCTGCAAACCCAATGACGATGCGCGCATGGAGCCACGGGTGCTCTATCACCACCCGTTGCTGGACGGCAAATTTGGACCCAGGGAGAACATCGTCCTGATGAGCGATGGTGATATCCGCCAACTCATCGACGACTTCATCGTGGCGGCTCAGCGTGCCTGGGAATGTGGCTTTCAATTCATTGATCTCAAGCACTGCCATGGCTATCTGGGCCATGAGTTCCTGTCGGCCAAAACACGCGAGGGCGACTATGGTGGCTCGATGGCCAATCGCACGCGTTTCTTGCGCGAGCTCACACAGGGCATTCGCGCACAAGTGCCCGGCATGCAATTGGGCGTGCGATTGTCTGCCATCGACTTCCTGCCCTACCGCCCCGACCCCACGCAATCCACCGCCGAATCGTTGGGACCGGGCATTCCGGTAGACGCCTCGCAGGCCTTGCCGTACCGGTACGGCTTTGGCACCGACGAGCAAGACCCCAACCGCATCTCGCTGGACGAGACCGCCGAGTTCTTGCAAACGCTGGTGGACCTGGACATCCGATTGCTCAACGTCACCATTGGCAGCCCCTACTACACCCCGCATGTCACGCGCCCTGCCTTGTACCCGCCTTCTGACGGATACCAGCCACCCGAGGACCCTCTGGTGGGCGTGATGCGACACCTTCAATTGGTGCGTGACCTCAAGCAGCGCTTTCCGCAACTGTGCTTTGTGGGCAGCGGCTACACCTACCTGCAGGAGTTTCTGCCTTACGTGGCGCAGGCGGTGGTGCGTGAAGGCTGGACCGATCTGGTCGGCCTGGGGCGCATGATGCTGTCTTACCCCGAACTGCCGGCCGATGTGCTGGCCGGTCGCCCCCTGCAACGCAAGCGCCTGTGCCGCACATTCAGTGACTGCACCACCGCACCGCGCAACGGCATGGTCTCGGGCTGCTTCCCGCTGGACACGCACTACAAAAAGTCCCCTGCGATGGTGCGCCTGACGCAGGTCAAGAAAGACGCCAAGCTGTCCTGAACATCATGGCACTCGAAGCCTCCGCGCATGCATCACGTGACCCGGCCCAAAGCCGCGCGCGCATTCTGGAGGCTGCGCGTACCGAGTTTGCCGAGCACGGGCTGGATGGCGCACGGGTGGACCGCATTGCGGCATTGGCCGGCATCAACAAGCGCATGCTCTACCACTACTTCGGCAACAAGGACGATTTGTTCTGTGCGGTGCTGGAAGTCAATTACGCCCACAAGCGCGACTCGGAAAAAGCCCTGCACCTGGAGCATGACGAGCCGCGCGAAGCGATTCGCAAACTCGTCGCTTTGACCTGGAACTACTACCTGGAGAACCCGGCGTTTCTCAGCTTGCTCAACAGCGCCAACCTGCATCAGGCCCGGCATCTGCGCACCTCGGCGCATGTGCGCCAGATGCGTTCGCCCTTCGTGCGCCTGATCGGCAGCATCCTGGATCGGGGCGTGCAAGCCGGGGTCTTCCGCTCGGGCGTGGACCCCGCGCAGTTGTACATCACCATTGCCGGGCTGTCGTACTTTTACCTTTCCAACCAGCACACCCTGTCCGCCATCTTCGGGCGTTCACTCATGAGTCCTCGTGCCCGACGCGAGCGCTTGCAGCACATGACCGACGTGGTGTTGTCCTACCTTCAAACACCTCCCCCCCGTCCCCAAAGCGCGTAACCATGACCACCCTTCCGCTCATCGACCTTCACGGGCAATTGCAGACCTATGTGCTGTGCGGGCGCACCTTGCCAACGGTGTCCGCACACGCCTTCAACCGGGTGGCGTTTTCTGCGGCGCATGTGGTGGCAGATCCACGCGCCGCCATTGACCCCTGGTTGCAGTGTGCCATCGACTGGGATGCCACCTTGCAATACCGCCACCACCTGTGGTCACTCGGCCTGGGCGTGGCCGAGGCCATGGACACGGCGCAGCGCGGCATGGGGCTGGACTGGCCTACCTCACGTGAATTGATTCAACGCAGCCTGCAAGCGGCACGCAGTGTTCCCGGCGCCCGTGTGGCCAGCGGCTGCGGCACGGACCACCTGGCACTGGCCGACGTGCGCACACTGGACGATGTGATCCGCGCCTATGACGAGCAGATGGAGGCCATCGAGTCCCTGGGTGGCCAGCTGATCATCATGGCCAGCCGGGCCCTGGTGAAAGTGGCGCGCTCACCCGCCGACTATGAAAAGGTCTACGACCACATCCTGTCGCAGGTCCGCGCGCCGGTCATCTTGCACTGGCTAGGCGACATGTTTGATCCGTCCCTCCAGGGCTATTGGGGCCATGCCGATCTGACCCGCGCCACCGACACGGCCCTGGGCATCATCCGGGCGCATGCGAAAAAGGTGGATGGCATCAAGATCTCCTTGCTGGATCAGCAGCGCGAGATCGACATGCGCCGGCAACTGCCACCGGGCGTGCGGATGTACACCGGGGACGACTTTAACTACGCCGAACTGATTGCGGGTGATGGGCAAGGCACACAGGACAACCACCGTCACAGCGATGCCTTGCTGGGCATCTTCGACGCCATAGCACCCGCCGCCAGTGCTGCCCTGTCCGCCCTGGCGCAGGGACAAACCGCCTTGTTCCATGAGATCCTGGCGCCCACGGTCCCTCTCTCACGCCACATCTTCCAGGCACCCACGCGCTTTTACAAAACCGGCGTGGTGTTCATGGCCTGGCTCAATGGTCACCAAGCCCACCCGGTGATGGTAGGCGGGCAGCACAGTGCGCGCTCCCTGCCGCATCTGTGTGAACTCTTTCGGTTGGCCGATCAGGCGGGCTTACTCTCTGAACCCGAGCGCAGTGCAGCCCGCATGCGCCAATGGTTGGCCGTACACGGCGTGTCTTGAGCCTGTAGGCCTTGTGTGCCCCGCGTGCCGCCATGGCGTCATGCGTGTCACATGATGGCTGCGCAGCCCAGGCACAATAAGCCATGCCCATTTTGCCGCCCTTCACCGCGCCCACCGCCTACCGGGACCCCGCCCTGGCGCTGGCGCAAGTGCAACACCTGTATCAACAAGCCACCGATCATTTGCGACAAGCCATGCAGCGCTTTGTCGCCGGTGAGCATTTTCAGGACCGTGTACGCGCCTGTTATCCCTTTGTGCGCCTGCAAACCGATACCGTCCTGCGCAGCGACAAGCAGGACACCTCCTTGCTGAGCTATGGCTTTGTCGCAGGTCCCGGCCGTTACGAATCCACACTGACCCGGCCCGACTTGTACGCAAACTATTACCGCGAGCAGTTTGAACTGCTGATGCGCAACCACGGTGTCACGTTGGAAGTGGGTGTGAGCAACCACCCCATCCCGGTGCACTTTTCGTTTGCCGAGCATGACCACGTGGAAGGTGAGCTCAGCCCCGAGCGGCGCCAACGCATGCGTGACGTGTTTGATCTGCCTGACCTGTCGTCCATGGATGACGGCATCGCCAACGGCACCTGGTCACCCGCACCGGGTCAGGCGCAGCCGCTGTCGCTGTTCACGGCCCCACGCGTGGACTATTCGCTGCATCGGCTACGCCACTACACGGGCACCCGCCCGGATCACTTCCAGAATTTTGTTCTCTTCACCAATTATCAATTTTATATTGACGAATTCATCCGCCTGGGCCGGTCCGCCGTGGCGAATCCCGTCAGCGGCTACGACGCCTTTGTCGAACCCGGCAATGTGATCACCCGAGCCAGCGGCCAACCCACCGATGCCAGCGACGCGCTGGGCGCGCCGCCCCCTCGCCTGCCGCAAATGCCGGCCTATCACCTCCAGCGCGGGGACCGTAGCGGCATCACCATGGTCAACATCGGCGTGGGCCCGGCCAATGCCAAGAACATCACCGACCACATTGCCGTGCTGCGTCCACACGCCTGGTTGATGCTGGGCCATTGCGCGGGTCTGCGCAACTCCCAGCAACTGGGCGATTACGTGTTGGCGCACGGCTATGTGCGCGAAGACCATGTGCTGGACGAGGAGCTGCCCCTGTGGGTGCCCATCCCGGCACTGGCGGAAATACAGCGCGCGTTAGAGCAGGCCGTGGCCGATGTCACCCGTTGCAGTGGCGCCGACCTCAAGCGCATCATGCGCACGGGCACCGTGGCCAGCACCGACAACCGCAACTGGGAATTGCTGCCCGACAACACCCCGCAGCGCCGCTTCAGCCAGAGCCGTGCCGTGGCGCTGGACATGGAAAGCGCCACCATCGCCGCCAATGGATTTCGTTTCCGCGTGCCCTACGGCACCCTGCTGTGCGTGAGTGACAAACCCTTGCACGGCGAAATCAAATTGCCTGGCATGGCCAACTCTTTTTACCGTGAACGTGTGGATCAGCATTTGCGCATTGGCATGCGCGCACTGGAACTGCTGCGGCAACAAGGGCCGGGGCAATTGCACAGCCGCAAATTGCGCAGCTTTGCCGAGGTGGCCTTTCAATGAGCGACATTCAGTCAACTTATCTGGTCTGCGACCGGCTGGTCAAACGGTTTGGCGATGCCCTGGCCGTGGATCACGTGTCTTTTCAGATCCGCGCAGGTGAGTGCCTGGGTGTGATTGGTCCCAACGGTGCGGGCAAGACGAGCACCCTGCGCATGTGCCTGGGCCTGAGCCGCCCTGACAGTGGCGAGGTACGCGCCTTTGGTCTGCGCATGCCGAAAGACATGCTGGCCATCAAGGCCCAGCTGGGTGTGGTGGGGCAATTCGACACGCTGGACCCTGACTTCAATTGCAGCGAGAACCTGCTGGTTTATGGACGCTACTTTGGCATCCGGGATGCCGTGCTGCGCGAACGCATTCCCGCCTTGCTGGAATTTGCCGCACTCTCCCACAAAGCCCAGGCCCGACCGGGTGAGCTCTCCGGTGGCATGAAGCGTCGACTCAGCCTGGCGCGCGCGCTCATCAACCAGCCCAAGCTGTTGCTGCTGGACGAGCCCACCACCGGCCTGGACCCACAGGCCCGTCACCTGATGTGGGAACGCCTGCAGCAACTGCTCAAGCAAGGCACCTCGATTTTGCTGACCACCCATTTCATGGACGAGGCCGAGCGCCTGTGCAACCGCCTGCTGGTGCTGGACCATGGCCGCGTGTTGACCGAAGGCCGACCGCGTGAGCTGATTCAGCAATATCTGGAGCCAGAAGTGGTGGAGGTCTATGGTCCCCAGGCCCTGGACTTGCGAGACTCACCCTATCGTGAACTGGCCGAACGGGTGGAGCACAGTGGTGAGACCGTGTTTTTTTACACCCGCTCGGCACAACCGCTGCTGCAATCACTCGCGGCCCATCCGCAGTTGCGCGTACTGCACCGGCCCGCCAATCTGGAAGACCTGTTTCTCAAGCTCACGGGTCGACAAATTCGTACGGAGGGATGATGCGCTGGTGGCCTATTTTTCAACGCAACTTGCTGGTGTGGCGCAAGCTGGCGCTGCCCAGCATGATTGGCAACATCGCCGAACCGCTCATGTGGCTGCTGGCATTCGGCTATGGTCTGGGTTCGCTGGTGGGCGACGTGCAACTGGGCGAGGCTCCCGTGCCCTATCTGGTGTTTCTGGCCAGCGGCTCGATCTGCATGAGTGCCATGAATGCCGCCACCTTTGAGGCCTTGTATTCCGCGTTCTCTCGCATGCATGTGCAAAAAACCTGGGATGGCATCCTGAATGCACCCGTGCTGCTGGACGATGTGGTGCTGGCCGAGATGCTGTGGGCCGCGTTCAAGTCCCTGTTCTCGGTCACCGCCATCCTGGGCGTGATGCTGGCGCTGGGCGTGAGCCACAGCCCCAAACTGCTGCTGGCTTTGCCGCTCTTGCTAGGCGTGGGCATCACGTTCAGCTGCCTGGCGCTGATCTTCAATGCGCTGGCCAAGGGCTATGACTTCTTCACCTACTACTTCACCCTGTTCCTCACGCCCATGATGTTTCTGAGTGGCGTGTTCTTTCCGCGTGAGCAACTGCCGGTCTGGGTGCAGTGGATCTCGGCGTGCCTGCCCCTGACCCAGGCGGTTGAACTCATTCGCCCCTTGTTCATGGACCGCTGGCCAGATCCCTTCCTGACACCCGTGCTGGTGCTGGTTGCCTATGGTGTCTTGGGCTATTGGCTGGCCTTGCGCCTGACGCGGCGGCGTTTTCGGATCTAATGGCTTGTCAGCTTGATGTTTGACATCTCCCCTAAGCTGACCGCTTCAACGACCGTCTTGGAGTTTCGCGATGTCTGATGCCTCCTCGTTCGATTTTTCGAAGTTCGTGCCCGGGTTCGACTTTCTGAAGAAACTCTCGGGTACCGGCGCCCCGGCAGGTCTACCGTCGGCCTCCTCCTGGATTGCCCCCACCCTGGACCCGGAGGAACTGGACAAGCGCATTCAAGAACTCAAGACGGTGCACTTCTGGTTGGACCAGAACACCAAGGCGGTGAGCGCCACCATCCAGGCCCTGGAGGTGCAAAAGATGACCCTGGCCACGCTGCGCGGCATGAACATGAGCATGACCGAGCTGGCCGAGTCACTGAAAATCCAGCCTGACGCGCTGTCATCGGTGTTCACACGCCCTGAAGCCAGCACGCCATCGGCGGCTGCCGATGCGGGCCCCGAGCCCAAGGCCGCGCCAGCTGCGACAGCGCCCGCCAAACCCAAGGCCAAGCCAGCGAAGAAGCCGCGCGTCGCGCCTGAAAAGACGCCGTCCTCTGCGGACACCCCTCCCTCCGCCGCCGCCGCGGGTGGGGTTGACCCCATGGCCTGGTGGGGCTCATTGACACAACAGTTCCAGCACATTGCCAACCAGGCCGTGCAGGATTTGCAACGCCATCAGCCGCCCGAAGCACCGGCGGGTGGCGCCCACGCAGCCCCGGCCAAAACCACCACCAAGAAGGGCAAGTCCAGCACCACCGGCAGCCCATCCCGACCTGCGCGAAAATCCGGGCGTTCTGCCCCGCGATCCAACGACACATGAAACTGTTCCCCTACGGCCACGCCACTCATCCCGAATGGGGCATGGCCGTGGAACTGGTGCTGGCCCAGCTGCGCGCCCAGATGGCGTCGCCTGACTATGCGGACCAACCCACCCTGGGCCTGGTCTACATCACCGATCACTTTGCGGCGCACGCACAAGACTTGCTGGACCATGTCTGCCATGCCTTGCCCGGTGTCACGGATTGGAGTGGCACGGTGGGCGTGGGCATTGCAGCCAACCAGGTGGAGTACTTTGATGAGCCCGCGGTGGCCATCCTGCTGTGCGACCTGCCCCCCGAGCGCTACCGTGTCTTCAGCGGCGTCGCGCCCCTGAGCACCCATGCCGTGGACGGCTTTGTGCCGCACACCGCCTTGCTGCATGCGGATGGCCAGACGCCGGATCTGACCGAGTTGATCACCGAGATGGCGCAGCGCACGCGCAGCGGCTATGTGTTTGGAGGGCTCAGCGCCAGTCGCGGGGCCAGTGTGCAGTTTTCACTCAGTGCGCAAGGCTCAACCGCAGGCCGGCACCCAGGCAGTGGCGTGTTTCAAGGCGGTCTGAGCGGCGTGGCCTTCAGCGCCGATGTGCCCCTGATCTCTCGCGTCACACAAGGCTGTCTGCCCGTGGCGCCAGAGCGCACCATCACCGCCTGCGAACAGCATGTGCTGCTGACGCTGGATGATCGACCGGCACTGGAAGTGTTGCTGGAGGACTTGCAAGTCAGCCTCTCAGAACCCCGTGCCGCCATGGCCAAGATACGCGCCACGCTGGTGGGCCTGAGCCAGGGGACACAGCCCAGCTTGCGCCGCACGGGCGAGTTCGGCGATGAGGTCATGGTGCGGCACCTCATCGGCCTGGACCCTGAGCGACAGGCAGTGGCGATTGCCCAGGCCGTTGAGCCTGGCATGCGCCTGACCTGGTGCCAGCGCAATGCCTCGGCCGCGCGCGCTGATCTGTTGCGCATCGGCGCGGAGATCCGCGAATCGCTGGAGCCGGAAACCCTGCCACTTGACCTGGCACAACAACTGGCCGAAGGCAGTTTGTCGCAACCCCATCCGGCTCGACGAATTGCGGGCGCCATCTATGTGAGTTGCGCAGGCCGTGGCGGCCCCCACTTTGGCGCCCCCAGTGCGGAACTTCAACTGGTGCGGCGTGCGCTGGGCGATGTGCCGCTGGTGGGGTTTTTTGCAGGCGGCGAAATTGCGCATCAACACGTGTTCGGTTACACCGGCGTGTTGACGGTCTTTACCTCTGAAACGGAATCGACAGAATGAAAACTGCTGTGGGTGTGATTGGCCTGGGCGCGATGGGCGCAGGCATGGCGGGCTCGCTGCGCCGAGCCGGCCACGACGTGCATGTGTATGACATTCGTGCGGACGTGGCGGCCGCGTTTGCGCAGCAGGGAGGTCATGCCTGCCCCACGCTGGCAGCACTGGCCGCCGCATGCGACGTGATTGTGTCAGTGGTGGTCAACGC
>VEQI01000019.1 GCA_018883305.1 Limnohabitans sp.
GTCTCGAAGTACGCGCGACACGGTGGCTTGCGAGACACCGGCCACCTTGGCCACATCATGACTGGTCACGCCATGGGAGGGGCGTGACGCGTCCACCGGCTCAGTCGAGTCGGATGTTGTTGTCGCGGGCAACCTTGCCCCATTTGGCGATTTCGGCACGCAGGTATTTGTCGAATTCTTCGGGCGTGGAACCCACAATGTCCGCACCCAGCGAAGAGAGCTTCTCCGCCACATCGGGCATTTTAAGAATACGCACGATCTCGGTGTGGAGTCGCTGAACGATGTCGCTGGGCAAACCGCCAGGCCCCATCACCCCGCCCCAGGACACCGCATCAAAGCCCGGAATGCCGGATTCACTGACCGTGGGCAGTTCAGGCAGAGAGGCACTGCGACGTGTGCCAGTGACCGCAATGGGACGCATGGAGCCGCTCTTGATGTTGGGCATGCCGGCAATGATGGTGGGGAACATCATGCTCACGGTGCCGGCAATCACATCGGGCATGCCCGGTGCGTCGCCCTTGTAGGGCACGTGCGTCATGCGGATGCCCGCCATGCTCTTGATCATCTCACCCGCCAGGTGGTTGGCGGCGCCATTGCCGGCAGAGGCGTAACTCAGCTTGGTGGGGTTGGCCTTGGCGTAGGCAATCAACTCGGGCATGGTTTTGACGGGCAGCGAGTTCGTCACCAGGATCACCAGCGGCACGACAGAGGTGAGGGTGATGGGCGTGAAGTCCTTGATGGGGTCATAAGGCAACTTGGCGTACAGCCCCGGGTTGATGGCGTTGGGCCCGAGGTTGGCCATCAGCAACGTGTAACCATCCGGCGCCGATTTGGCCACGCTCTCCAGGGCCACGATGCCATTGGCGCCTGGCTTGTTTTCCACCACCACGCTTTGCTTGAGGGCATCGGTGAGCTTATTGGCCAGCACGCGCGCCGTGACATCGGACGCGCCACCGGGCGGATACGGAATCACGATCTTGATGGGGCCACGAGCGGGCCAGGATTGCGCCAGCGCGGCAGTGCAGGTCAGGCAGACGGCCGCAGCCATCAGGCAGGCACGACGTAAACGGGAAATCTTCATGGGTAATGCTCTTGTCTCTCAGTGCTTCAGGCGGCAATCTCGAAGGGCAGGTCCAGCGTGGTGGTGCGGCACAACTCGCGACGATGTTTTTTATCTTCAAACGGACGCGCACGGTGCATGGTGGTGCGGTTATCCCAGATGACCAGGTCTTGGGGCAGCCATTCATGGCGATAGGTGAACTGAGGCTGAGTGGCGTGCTCCATCAGATCACGAAGCAGCAAACGCCCTTCGGGGATGGGCATCTCCTCGATGTGTTGCGCGTGCGAGGCCAGGTACAGCGAACGGCGGCCCGTGCTGGTCAGCTCGCGAACCAGCGGATGAACGGCCCCCTTGAGTCGGGCACGCTCTTCCTCGCTGAATTCAAAGCCCAGCACATGGCGTGAATACACAATGGAGTGAAACACATGCAGGCCTTCCAGCGTTTGCCGGGTTGCTTCATCCAGCGCGTCGTAGGCGGCGCGCATGTCGGCAAATTCGGTGTCAGCGCGCACGGGGGGGACCACGCGAGCGGAGAGCATGGAATAACGGCCGGCAGGGTTTTCAAAGGATGCATCGGTGTGCCACAGACGGTTGCTCACAGTGCTGGCCCGCAAGCGGTCATTGGCCGCCATGATGTCGCCCTGCGCATTGACGTTGGAGATGTCGGTCAAGGCCTCATTGCCAAAACGGTTCTTGGCCAACACCGCCACCGAGGTCTTGGCATGCAACTGACCATCAAAGCGCTGCGCGAAGTCCAGTTGCTCCTCATTGGTGAAGGGCTGGTTGCGAAACACCAGGACGGCGTACTTGTCCATGCCCTCGCGCAGTTGCATGAGGGTGTCGCGGTCGCGAACCTGGCGCAGATCAATAGGACTGACCACAGCGCCGAAAACGGGGGTGAGAGGGGTAAAGGTCACAGACATGGTGGGGCTTGAAAGTAAATGAAGGCCAAGAAATGACTACGTAGTCATGATCTGAGTCAAGTGTTCTGTTGGCATCCGGGAAAACCCTGAATTTGTGTCCAATCAGTCGCTCGCGCGATAGCGGTGGAACATCGCTGTCTCTTCCATGCCTCAGTGGAAAAGGCCGCTAACCTCGTGCCAGGTCGGTTTCAAATTGTTGTTACAGTGCTTGTCCAGTCCATCTCCTTCTAACGGCCGTAACCCGTGCAATCCACTACCCAGGTTCAAGTCGCCGTCTTGATGCGTCGCGAGCAAGTGCAGGGTGCCATGCGTCAATGGCAAACCTGGCGCTGGGTGCTGCATGACGTGGTGTTGCACGACCAGGCGTCTCACATACAGCTTCAGGGTTCATCGCCCAAGTGCATTCGGCGTACGGAAGACGAGCAGGTGTGGTTGCATCCAGGCTTCACGGTGTCCCTGCATCGCGATGACGCGCAAGGGTATTACCTCAACAGCACCTCGCCAGCCCCTTGCTGGTTCGTGTTGTGGCGCATGGAAGAAGAGCCCCGCATCAGCGACGAGGTCATGGCCGTGCCGGTCATGGTGAGCCTGAGTTATCACGACGCAGGGCGGTGGCTGGACGCGCAAGAGCAAGTGGAGCAAGTGCCCGCACCGACAGCCGTGGTGGATTGGATGCGTGCCTATGCGCAAGCGCACTGGGAGGTGGAGCCCAAGCGACGCAAACGACCTGACAGCTTCAAGCCGTTGCAAGACCGCTTTGGCAATCCGGCCTCTGTCAGCACTGGCTATCTCAAGGGGCGGGGTACGGGAGGGGCAGGTCATGAATGAAGACACCCCCCGCGGATTTCTGAGCCGCTGGTCCAGCCGTAAAGCCGAGTCCCGACAGGCGAAACCCCTTGCGCCGGCGACTGATCACGCGAACGAAACGCCCTCGGAGCGGTCAACCGCCGATCCATCGGTGACAGCGGTTGCTGCTCAACCCTCGGCCCAGGCGGTGAACGCGCCCACGCTCGACGATGTCAACGGCCTCACCCCCGATGCCGACTTCAGCACCTATGTGCGGCAAGAAGTACCGACCGAGGTCAAAAATGCCGCCATGAAAAAGCTGTTTGCTGATCCGCATTTCAATGTGATGGATGGCCTGGATGTGTACATCGATGATTACAGTCAACCCGATCCTTTGCCACCCGCAATCTTGAGGCAAATGGCCAGCGCGCACGCGTTGAACCTGTTGGAACAACCGGCAGAGCACGCGCCAGTTCAACGAGCGGCAGACGCCACCACCGACAACTCACCTGAATCCGTGGCACAGTGTGCAACCAGCGGCCCATCACCTGAGACCCTAGACCATGACCACGCTGATTTGCGATTGCAACCAGACCCAAGCTCTGGATCCCCAGACACTGGCGCAACACCTGTCTGATCCACTCTCGCACCACACGTCACTGTGTCGACGTGAGGTCGGTGCCTACCTGAACGCGGTGAAAGCGGGTGGTGAAGTGGTGGTGGCGTGCACTCAGGAGCAGCGCCTCTTTGGCGAACTGGCGGGACAAGCGCAGGCCAAGGCATCGGTGATCAAGTTTGTGAACCTTCGGGAGACGGGGGGGTGGAGCGACGAAGGGCGCCGGGCTACGCCCAAAATGGCCGCGTTGCTGGCAGCCGCGCATTTGCCTGACCCCGACCCCGTGCCCACCGTGACCTTCAAGAGCGCGGGACGCTTGCTCATCATCGGGCCGTTGGATCAAGCCGAGGCTGTGGCAGCGCTGCTGGCAGACACCCTGGATATCACCATGTTCGCGCAAGGCCCGGGGGAGGCGGGTGGTGCGCAGACTCGCCGGTTTCCCGTGCTGGCTGGGCGACTGGTGCGACTGGAGGGCTGGCTGGGACATTTCACGCTGACCTGGGCGCAAGACAACCCGATTGACCTCGACTTGTGCACGCGCTGCAATGCCTGTGTGGCGGCTTGTCCCGAGCAAGCGATTGGCCTGGATTATCAAATTGATTTGAGCCGCTGTGATTCGAGTCGCCAGTGCGTGAAGGCGTGTGGCGCGGTGGGGGCCATTCAGTTTGATCGTCCTCGTCAAGAAGAAAGCGCTGAATTTGACCTGGTGCTGGACTTGCGTGAGTCCTCGGCGTTCATGCGCCATGCACTGCCACAAGGCTACTTGCGTGGTGCCACACCGGAGCACCTGTTGCGTCTGAGAGACCTGGTGGGGGAATTTGACAAGCCCCAATTTTTTGCATATCAACAGAAAATTTGTGCACACAGCCGAAACGAACAAATCGGCTGTCAGGCTTGCGTGGACATTTGTTCGGCGGAGGCGATTCGATCCAACCCCGCCAAGCAGCAAATCGAGGTCAATCCACATCTGTGTGTGGGTTGCGGTGCTTGTACCACGGTATGTCCCAGCGGTGCGCTCACCTATGCCTATCCCAAAGCCAGCGAGCAGGGGCTCAAGCTCAGCACATTGCTCGGCACCTATCGTCGTGCAGGCGGACAAGACCCGGTTTTGCTGTTGCACAGTCAGCAGACAGGCGTGCAACGGATTGAAGAATTAGGAAGAGCGGCCAAGTTGGGCGTGGCGCATGGGCTGCCCGCACATGTCATTCCCATGCCTGTGTGGCACACCGCCAGTCTTGGGGTGGATCTGTGGTTGAGTGCCTTGGCGCAGGGGGCCGCCCAGGTGTTGGTGCTGACCACGCATGAAGAGGCGCCGCAATATCTGGAGGGACTGCAAGCCCAGATGAACCAGGTGCAGGCCTTGCTGGAAGGTTTGGGCTTTGTGTCGCCTGACCACAGACCGGTGCAATGGCTACAGGCCCGTGACGTCACTGAACTGGATGCCGAACTGCAAAGGCTGAGCACGGGTGTCAACCGCCTGACCTCGGTGGTGCCGATCGCCACCTTCGCGGTGACAGCGGGCAAACGTAGCACGCTGGAACTGGCGCTTGCGCATTTGTTGGATCATGCCCCTGTCCTTCGCACCGCGCAGGCTCCCCAGGCCCTGGCATTGCCGCAAGATGGCGCGCTGTGGGGAACCGTGCAGGTGGATGCCAGCGCCTGTACCCTGTGCATGAGCTGTGTATCGGCTTGCCCCGCCGGTGCGCTGCAAGACAACCCCGAATTGCCGCAACTGCGTTTTGTGGAAAAAAACTGCGTGCAATGTGGGTTGTGCGTCAACACGTGTCCGGAAAAAGCACTGCAACTGGAGCCACGACTCTTGCTTGGCCGAGAGCGTGCGCAAGTGCGTGTTCTCAACCAAACAGCACCCTATGGCTGTGTGCGCTGTGGCAAGCCATTTGGTACGCTCAAAGCCGTGGAGGCGATGTTGTCCAGGCTGTCAGGTCACGCCATGTTTCAAGGTCCCGCACTGGAGCGTTTGAAAATGTGTGGTGATTGCCGCGTCATTGACATCTATTCCTCGGACGACGAACACAAACTCTTATGAGCCATGATCTCCCTCTCACCGCTGCCTTGGATGAAGAAACGGCGCGTGCCGAACTGTATGGTGTGATTGCCGAGCTTTTTTATCAGCCCTTGCGCACGGCGTTACTGGCGCAACTGCGGCTGGCTCCTACCGAGGCACCCGAGGCGGGGGGCTTTCTGGAAGAGCCCTGGCGCCAACTGGTGGGGGTGGCACGCACCATGGACGACGCCAGCATCGCGCTGGAATATGACACGCTATTTGGTGGGGTGGGCAAGCCTGCGGTGTACTTGTATGCCTCGCATTACCTCAGTGGTTTTTTGAACGAAAAACCACTGGCAAGATTGCGCCATGACTTGTCCACGTTGGGGTTGGGCCGCGACGACACCACGATGTTCGACACCGAGGATCATGTGTCTTATGTCATGGAGGTGATGCGTTTTCTGGTGGCGGGGGAGGATGTGTCCGTGTCTAACCTGACCCAGCAGGCCAAATTTTTTGCAGATCATGTGCAAACCTGGCTCCCCGCCCTGTGTGATGCCATTCAAGCCCACCCTCAAGCTCGCTTTTACGCGGCGCTGGCAGCATTGACCCGAACTTTCATCAGCATTGAAACGCAAGGCTTTGATTTGATGCCTTGAATCAAGGGTTTTCCCTTGATGAAACAATCGCTTTACATGCGTTAACACGCATGGTATCCCCCAGGGTTTTCCTATATATTTGCTCCAAATATGTAGCTAATAGCTTAGGTCGAAAGACCTGGTTTGAAGGAGTTTGGCATGCCTCATCATCGTCCTCCCACCCCTCCCTCGTCCTCACGTCGCACTTTTTTCTCTGGTGTGGCCACGGTGGGTGCCACGGCCGTCGTCGCCACTGCGTTGCCCAAGATGGTCGCGGAGCGTGTAGAGCCCAATGCCTTGCCGAGCGCCCCTGAAAACGGTGGCGGCTACAGCCTGAGTGAACACGTGAAACGCTACTACCAGACGGCCAGTGTCTGAGCGAGGAGACCGCTATGTTGTTGACCCGTAAACCCTCGTCCACCGTGGGTGGCACTGCTTCAGCCGCCATGCTGGGGCGTCTTCACAAAGGTTTGTCGCAGGCGCTGCCCACGCTGGATCGGCGCGGATTCTTGCGTCGCTCTGGCTTGGGGGTGGGCGTGGGCTTGGCCGCCTCTCAACTCAGTTTGGTGAAGAAGGCCAACGCCATGGGCAGCGCTCCATCGCCTGTGGAGAGCAAGATTGAAGTCAAGCGGACGGTCTGTTCTCACTGCTCGGTGGGTTGCGCGGTCGATGCCGTGGTTCAAAACGGCGTGTGGGTGCGTCAAGAGCCGGTGTTCGATTCGCCCATCAACCTGGGGGCGCATTGCGCCAAGGGTGCGGCCTTGCGTGAGCATGGCCACGGCGAATACCGTCTTCGTTACCCCATGAAGCTGGTCAACGGCAAGTACGAGCGCATCAGCTGGGACACAGCTCTCACGGAAATCAGTGCCAAGATGCTGGAGCTGCGCAAGGCCTCCGGCCCCGACAGCGTGTATTTCATTGGCTCTTCCAAGCACAGCAATGAACAGGCGTATTTGCTGCGCAAGTTTGTCAGCTATTGGGGCTCCAACAATTGTGATCACCAGGCGCGTATTTGCCACTCCACCACGGTGGCTGGTGTGGCCAACACCTGGGGCTATGGGGCCATGACCAACTCGTACAACGACATGCAAAACAGCAAGGTCGCGTTGTACATTGGATCAAACGCCGCTGAAGCTCACCCGGTGTCCATGCTGCACATGCTGCACGCCAAGGAGAACGGCTGCAAGATGATCGTCGTCGATCCGCGTTTTACCCGTACCGCCGCCAAGGCGGACGAGTTTGTGCGCATTCGCTCGGGCAGTGACATTCCATTCCTGTTTGGTTTGCTCTATCACATCTTCAAAAACGGCTGGGAAGACACCAAGTACATCCACGATCGCGTGTACGGGATGGAGAAGGTCAAGGAAGACGTCCTGGCCAAGTGGAAGCCCGAGGCCGTGGAAGAGGCCTGCGGGGTCAAAGAAGAGCAGATGTTCCGCGTGGCCAAAATGCTGCATGACCACAACCCGGGCACCATCGTCTGGTGCATGGGCCAGACGCAGCACACCATCGGCAACGCCATGGTGCGTGCTTCCTGCATTCTGCAACTGGCCTTGGGCAATGTGGGCAAGAGCGGCGGCGGTACCAATATTTTCCGCGGTCACGATAACGTGCAAGGCGCCACGGATGTGGGCCCGAATCCGGATTCATTGCCCGGCTACTACGGCATTGCCGAAGGGTCCTGGAAGCACTTTGCCAAGGCCTGGGGGGTGGAGTTCGACTGGCTCAAGGACCGCTTTGCTTCACCGGCCATGATGACCAAACCCGGCATCACCGTGTCGCGTTGGATTGATGGCGTGCTGGAGAAAAACGAGCTGATCGACCAAGACAGCAATTTGAAGGGCGTGTTCTACTGGGGACATGCGCCCAACTCCCAGACCCGTGGTCTGGAAATGAAGCGCGCCATGGACAAGCTGGACTTGTTGGTGGTGGTGGACCCTTACCCGTCTGCCACTGCTTCGATGGCTGCCATGCCGGGGGATCCCAAAGATCTCAACCCCAACCGTGCGGTTTACCTGCTGCCAGCAGCGACGCAGTTTGAAACCAGTGGCTCGTGCACGGCGTCCAACCGCTCCATCCAGTGGCGCGAAAAAGTGATCGAGCCTTTGTGGGAAAGCCGCTCCGATCACATGATCATGTATCAGTTCGCACAGAAACTGGGCTTTGGCCCGGAGCTGGTCAAGAACTACAAGTTGCAAAAGGTGAAGGGGCAGGACGAACCGGTGGTGGAGGACATTCTGCGCGAGATCAATCGCTCCGTCTGGACCATTGGCTACACCGGGCAAAGCCCTGAGCGCTTGAAAGCGCACATGCGCAACATGCATCTCTTTGATGTCAAAACGCTCAAGTGCAAGGGCGGCAAGGACCCTGAAACCGGTTATGACATGACTGGCGATTACTTTGGTCTGCCCTGGCCTTGCTACGGTACGCCCGAGCTCAAGCACCCCGGCTCCCCCAACTTGTATGACACCTCCAAGCATGTCATGGACGGGGGCGGAAATTTCCGAGCCAACTTTGGCGTTGAAAAAGACGGCAAGAGCCTGTTGGCTGAAGATGGCTCTCACTCCAAAGGCGCAGACATCACCACCGGCTATCCCGAGCTGGATCATGTGCTGCTGAAAAAACTGGGCTGGTGGGATGAGTTGACGGATGCCGAGAAGGCCGCGGCCGAGGGCAAGAACTGGAAGACCGACAACTCGGGCGGCATGATCCGCGTGTTCATGAAAAACCACGGCTGCCATCCCTTTGGCAATGCCAAGGCACGTGCCGTGGTGTGGAACTTCCCTGACCCCATTCCGCAGCATCGCGAGCCGCTGTATGGCACACGGCCCGACTTGATGGCCAAGTACCCCACGCACGAAGATAAGAAGGCCTTCTGGCGTCTGCCCACGCTGTACAAATCGGTGCAAGAAAAAAACCTGGCCGACAAGGTGCACGAGAAATTCCCGCTCATCCTCACCTCCGGTCGTCTGGTGGAGTACGAAGGGGGCGGCGAGGAAACGCGCTCCAACCCCTGGCTGGCCGAGTTGCAGCAGGAAGCCTATGTGGAGATCCATCCCAAGACGGCCGGCGAACGCGGCATTCGCAATGGTGAACGTGTGTGGCTCAAGAGCCCCACGGGTGCACGCCTGAACGTGCAGGCCCTGGTCACCGAGCGTGTGGACACGGGCACCGTCTGGATGCCCTTCCATTTCTCCGGTCGCTGGCAAGGTGCTGATTTGCTCAAGTACTACCCCGAAGGGGCAGCGCCCGTGGTGCGCGGTGAGGCGGTCAACACCGCCACCACCTATGGCTATGACAGCGTCACCATGATGCAAGAGACCAAGACCACTGTTTGCAACATCGAACGCGCATAAGGAACACACCATGGCACGCATGAAATTCATTTGTGACGCAGAGCGTTGCATCGAGTGCAATGGCTGTGTGACGGCCTGCAAAAATGAGCACGAACTGCCCTGGGGCGTGAACCGTCGTCGAGTGGTCACCCTCAATGACGGGGTGCCGGGTGAGAAGTCCATCTCGGTGGCTTGCATGCATTGCTCGGACGCACCCTGCATGGCGGTTTGTCCGGTCAACTGCTTCTACAAAACCGACGAAGGCGTGGTGCTGCACGACAAGGATGTCTGCATCGGTTGCGGCTACTGCTCGTATGCCTGTCCGTTTGGCGCACCTCAGTTCCCGGGCCAGGGCACCTTTGGCATGCGCGGCAAGATGGACAAATGCACGTTTTGCGCGGGCGGGCCGGAGGCTAACGGGAGTCAGGCTGAGTTTGAAAAGTACGGGCGTAACCGCCTGGCCGAAGGCAAGTTGCCCGCCTGTGCAGAAATGTGTTCCACCAAGGCTTTGTTGGCGGGTGACGGTGATGTGGTGGCCGATATTTTCCGCAACCGCGTCGTCAAGCGTAACAAGGGCGCTGAAGTCTGGGGTTGGGGAACGGCCTACGCCTCACAGCAGGCTGGCCAGGCCCCGACGGCTCAACCTGCGCAACCAGGAGCCAAAAAATGAAGACTCGCTTTGCGCTCTGCTCACTGTGCCTCTTGCTCCTGAGCGCCTGTGTCGAAAAAGACCAGGTGTTGGGCTCGAAGAAAGACGCGCCTGCTTTCGGGGGGACCCCCAATGGCTTTTCAGTCAAGGGCTGGCAAGGCGGGGATAAAAACAGTTGGGAGCAACAGCTTCGTACCCGTGGCCAATATGGCATGAACGATCACCTGCGTGCACCTGATTGATAGGGGCTCACCATGTCACGACTCATTCAATCGGTGCTGGCGATCTCTCTTTGGTGGGTTGCCGGGGGACTGGCTGTTGCCGCGGATTCGACGCCTGGTCAGGCAGCGTCGGCCCCTCAGGTGCAGAGCATCTCCATCCAGAGCGTGAAACCCGATGCCAGTGATGCACCTGGTTATGCCGAGCAAACCAACCAACAGCGTGCGGCAGTTCAACCCGGCAACAATGCGCCCATGTGGCGCGATGTGGGGCGTGGTGCCGAGGGCTATACCAGCTTGCCCAAATCACAGGCCCCCGAAGCCGGTGTTCTCATTCAACCCTTTGTTCAGTATCCGGGCTCGCGCCTGACGAACGCGGGTGAGGCCTGGCGACAGGTGCGCAACCAGTGGATCATTCCGTACGGCGGATCGTTCCTGCTGGTGGTCCTGGGTGCGATCGCCATTTTTTACTGGCGTCAAGGCGCGATTCGGGTGCATGGCAAGCCCACGGGCGTGGTGATTGAACGCTTTACCCCCCTGGAACGCGCTGCCCATTGGGCCAATGCGATGGCATTCGTGGTGTTGGCTGTCTCTGGCGTCACCATGGCGTTTGGTAAGTTCTTCATTCAGCCGTTCATCGGTGACATGCTGTTTGGCTGGTTGGCGTATGTGCTCAAGAACGCCCACAATTTTGCCGGCCCCTTGTTTGCGGTGTCGCTGCTCATCGTGTTCATCACGTTTGTGAAAGACAACTTGCCGCAAGCGGGCGATCTGGCGTGGCTGCTCAAAGGGGGGGGCATGTTCGGAGACAGTGAAATCCCCTCCAACCGATTCAACGCCGGTGAAAAAGTGATTTTCTGGGGCGGCGTATTTGCTTTGGGCATCCTGGTGGTGGCCTCTGGTCTGGTGTTGGACAAACTGCTGCCTTTCCTCATCTATGAGCGCTCATCCATGCAGATCGCGCACATGGTCCACGCCGTGGCGGCGGTGCTGATGCTGGGCATGTTCATTGGCCACATTTACATGGGCACCATTGGTACGGAAGGCGCCTATCAGGCCATGAAGACGGGTTACGTGGACGAGACCTGGGCCAAAGAGCACCATGAGCTTTGGTACAACGATATCAAGGCGAACAAGATCCCGGCGAATCGCTCGACCCCTCAAGCCGACAAAGCCGTCAATGCCTGACAGTCGCCAGCACAGGAGAATTTCATGATCAAACCTCTCATTGCGACGATGCTGCTGATGTCCTCGAGCTTCGCCATGGCGAAATTGCCACCCTTGAGTGACGAAGCCAAAGCCAAAGCCGAGGAGACCAAGGCCAAAGCCGCGCACACCGCCAAGGTGGAGGCGTATGACCTGTGCAAGTCTCAAGACAAGGTGGCCGCCCATGTGCAAAAGCACAACAAGGCCCAAGCCGGCAAGCCCGTGCCCACACCACCTTGTGCAGACCCAGGGAAATTTGTCTATCCCCCGCCTGTGGCGGCGGTGGTGACCACCGCCACGACACCGGCTGCGGCTGCCTCTGCTGCCAAGGTGCCGGCCAAAAAATAACCCCGGCACCCTCCGCCTCTTTGGGGCCGCGCTTTCATGCGCCGGCCCTTTTTTGTATGCTCCAGCATTGACATGCCTTCATTGCCTCGTTTTACCCAAGCGCATTGCGAACTCACTCGTCAGATTGAAGTCGTCGATGAGCAAGGCGTTCGATCGTCGGTGACCATCCCCGCGGAGAGAGCGCTCACCCTCTATGTGGACAAGCGAGAGATTGTGACCCTGATGACCCTGGGGGCCAATCCCGAGTTGTTGGCGCTTGGCTATCTGCGCAATCAACGGTTGGTGACCGATGTCAGTGAGGTGGAATCGATCACGGTTGATTGGGAGGCTGGTGAAGCCGGTGCGGGGGTGGCTGCCATCAAAACGTATGCCGGCATCCAGGACATCCAGGCCTTGACGGACAAGCGGGTCATCACCACTGGCTGTGGACAGGGCAGTTTGTTCGGCGATCTGATGGGGGATCTGGAGGGGTTGTGCCTGCCCGATGCGTTCATTTCTCAAGCGCGCTTGCACAGCCTGCTCAACACCATACGCTTGCAGGAGACGGTGTACAAATCAGCGGGCACGGTGCATGGGTGCGCCTTGTTCACGGGTGACACCATGCGGATATATGTGGAAGACGTGGGGCGTCACAACGCTGTCGATGTGATCGCAGGCTGGTTGTGGATGAATGGCGTTCAGATCGACGCAGACGCGGTGTTCTACACCACTGGCCGATTGACCAGCGAGATGGTGCTCAAGTCTGCGCAGATGGGCATCGGGGTGGTGGTTTCACGAAATGGCATCACGCAGATGGGCTTCGATCTGGCGAAGCGGCTGGGCCTGTGTGCCATTGGGCGCGCCAAGAACAAGCACTATCTTGTCTACACCGAACACGCACGCGTGTTGACGGAAGCTTCCGTTTGATCGCCCCATCCTTCATGCATGCATGGCACGCTGCCCGATTCAACTGTTGAATTCGGTCAGCAGCGCACCCGCCATGGGCGGCTGGTCCACCAGGCCCTTCTCATTGGCCACCAGCTGACCATTCACCCACACACCACGCACGCCCACGGCGTCGGTGTTCAGGCGGGCAGCGCCACCGGGCAAATCGAACACGCGTTTCTTGGCCGAACGGTTCACCGTGGCGGGGTCAAACAGCATCAGGTCGGCGGCCCAGCCGACTTGCAGGCGACCACGGTTTTGAATGCCCATCACCTCGGCTTGATGTGACGTGATCTGACGCACGGCTTCAGCCATGCTCATTTTTCCCAGTTCACGCGCCCAGTAACCCATCAGGTGCAGGCCAAATCCGGCGTCATTGAAGAAGGTGAGGTGCGCGCCAGCATCGCTCAGCGAGATCACGCTGTGGGGGTGATTCAACATGCGGCCCACGGCCTCAACGTCGCTGTTGAGCAGTTGGGCCGTGAAGACGGTTTTAAGGTCTTCCGACAAGGCGATGTCCAGCATGGTGTCCAGCGGATCCTTGTTCAAGGTACGTGCAATGTCGGCAATGCTGCGCTGCTCCATGTGGGCGTTCTCGGGTTTGAACGTTTCCACCACATGCACCTTGTCCCACTCGTTGTTGAACAGGCGGAAGGTGGAGGTGCTGGCCAACTCCGCACGCACGCTGTCGCGGAACGCCTGGCTGGAGAGCACGTCACGCAGCGCTTGACCCTGGATACCCAGCGCGGGTTTCCAGCTCTGCAGGCCTTCCACCGGATAGGGCGAGATGAACGTGAAATCCATCGTCAGCGGACAGCAGGACACCTGGCCGTACAGGCGATGGCCACGCTGATTGGCCTCGGTGATGGCTTGCAGATCATTGAACACGGTTTGCGGGTTGGTGCTGTTGTGCAGCAGCGCCGCGATCATCACGGGGCGCCCGGATTGTGCCGACATGTCTTCCAGGAAGGGCACCGGCATCTGTCCGCCTTTGGTCACCATGTATATGCCACGCCCTTGCTCGCCCATGGCCTTGATGAGCGCCATCATCTCTTCATCGCTGGCCAGGCGCGAGGGCATGGGCAAGCCGCCTTCACCGTTGTGCGCCGGGCTGGTGCTGCTGGCAAAGCCCACCGCGCCAGCGGCCATGGCTTCGCGCACGATCTGCGCCATGCTATCGATTTCCTGGGGCGTGGCCGCGCGCTTGGTGGCGTCGGCCCCCATCACCCAAGTGCGGATTGACGAGTGGCCAACATAGGCTGCCACGTTGACCGCGCTGCCTTTGCGTCGCAACATGTCCAGGTATTGCGGGAAGGTTTCAAAGTCCCACTGAATGCCCTGGCGCAACACATCCAGCGACATGCCTTCCACTTGCGTGAGGTTGCGCATGGTGAGGTCGCGATCCGCGGGCTTGCAAGGCGCGATGGCAAAGCCGCAATTGCCGATGACGGCCGTGGTGACACCCAGAGCCGGCGAAGGGCGTACACACGGGTCCCAGGTGATCTGTGCGTCAAAGTGGGTGTGGCTGTCAATGATGCCGGGCATGAGCGCCAGGCCCGTGCCATCAATCACTTGGCTGGCTTGCGTGGGCAGGTTGGAGCCGATGGCCGAGATCTGGCCGTTGGTAACGGCCAGATCGCCACGTACCGGGTCCGCGCCGGACCCATCAAAAAGTTGAACATTGCGAAACAGGAGGTCTGGAGTCTGGGCCATGGCAATCAACAGCATGAAGACCTGCTGGTGACGGACAACGCACCAGGCAGGCAGGGAATGTCGTGAACATTGGCTGCCAAGCCAGCCGGCCGGGTCAGTCAAGCAGGAGACATCGTACCTTGTTGACAGGGGCAGGGCAGGTATCCTGTGACGTTTCGAATCTTGTTGGAGACACGCATGCCGTTTGTCAATACCTCCCTGCTGCGCGTGGGCTATGAAGAGTGGAACCCTGCAGGGCAACGCACCGTGATCTTGATGCATGGCTGGCCTGACAGCCCGCGCACCTGGAACCACGTGGCACCCCTGCTGGTGCAGGCGGGTTACCACGTCATTGCCCCTGCGCTGCGCGGATTTGCCCCCACCACATTTTTAAGCGCAGACACGCCGCGTACCGGTCAGCTGGCCTCGTTTGGACGAGACCTGCTGGAGTTCATCGACGCGCTGGGCCTGGTCAAACCCGCCCTGGTGGGCCATGACTGGGGTGCGCGGGCGGTGGCTATTGCCAGCGGCTTGCGTCCGGGGGTGGCCAGCCATATGGTGATGATCTCGGTGGGCTACGGCACCAATGACCCCAACCAGCCGGTGAGTGTGGAGCAAGCCCGCAACTACTGGTATCACTGGTACATGAACACGCCGCGTGGTCGTGACGCCGTACGTCATGACCGGCGTGCACTCTCGAGGTTGATGTGGGACACCTGGGCCCCACCGGGCTGGTACGACCCGGCCGAATTTGAGGAAACCGCCAACGCCTTTGACACGCCGGACTGGGCCGATATCGTGATCCACTCCTACACCCAACGCTGGAACCTGGCGCCAGCGGATCCCGCCTATGACGAAGATGAGCGCCGGCTCAATCCTGCGCCGGTCCTGTCCGTGCCCACCCTCATGCTCCATGGTGCGGCCGATGGCGTCACCTTGCCGTCCAGCTCTGCCAACAAGGAAAAATTCTTCACCGGTCCGTACCAGCGCACCTTGTTGCCCGGCGTGGGGCATTTTCCCCAGCGCGAGGCGCCACAGGTGGTGGCTGAGGCGGTGCTGGCTTGGTTGAAAGCGCACTGAGTTGGTATGGGTAGTGCATCGCTACCTGTCTCGCCAGCCTTGCGACGCGCTTGATTCTGGTTGTCCATGAGCGTTTTAAAAGCGTGCTACAATTACCTTCTTTAGCGGCTGTAGCTCAGTTGGATAGAGTACTTGGCTACGAACCAAGGGGTCGTGGGTTCGAATCCTGCCAGCCGCGCCATTTATAAAAGCCTCGGAACTTCATGTTTCGGGGCTTTTTCTTTTTCTGGGCTTGTGTTCTTTGGGCAACGTCTCGACAGGGCAAAGCCAGTCTGCTTGGACCACCTCAGATGGCCTCAACCTGTATAGGCGAGGTGAAGGCGTAGCCCAGTTTGTGCACGGTGTCCAGCGGAAGCTCATGCCCCAAAGTCTGCTTGATTTTGTTGCGCAGACGGCGCACCAGAATTTCCATGCGACGAAAGTCGTAAGTGTCTGGGTCGAAGCCCAGGCAACTGACCAGCTCGTTGCGTGACACGGCCTCCCCGGGTGATTGGGCCAGTCGGGCCAGCAACACCGTTTCCGAATGGGTGAGCTTGATCACCGCCCCTTGCGGGGTGACCAGAGTCCAGTTGAGTTTGCGCAGTGACCAGCGAGTTCCGGTATTGGACTGCAGTCGGCGCACCAGGTTGGTCACCAGGGATGACAGCTCCGCCAACTGGATGGGTTTGACCAGGTACATGTCTGCTCCCGCTCGAATGCCGGCCACGCGCTGTTCGGGGCTTTCCCGAGCAGTCGTGATGATCACGCCTTTGTGGGTGATATCAGGCTGTGCTTTCAGCCATTGAAGGCCATCGCCATCAGGCAGCCCCAGGTCCAGCACCAGCACATCCATCGGGTGCGTGCGCATCCAGGCTTGTGCCTCACCCAGGCTGGCCACGCCCGCTGCTTTCAGCCCTTCCATGTTGAGGTAAGTGACCGTGGCGTCACGCAGGTCCGCTTCATCCTCAAGGACGAGAACACGTGCGGGTGGATACGAGGCAGATGTCATGTGTTGGTGAAGGCGGGTGGTCCCATGGGCAGCCAGATGCAAAATCGGCTGCCTTCGTCAATGTTACTCAGCAATTCAATCTGTCCCTGGTGCAAGTCCACGATGCGCCTGACAAAAGGCAGACCCAGGCCGATGCCGCGTACCTGTCCTTCAGGTTCGACGCGGAAGTAGTCCTGGAAGATGGCCGCGTGATGTTCGGGGGCAATCCCCTTGCCCTGGTCCGTGACGCACAGGCCCACCTGCTGGCCGCGTTGTCGCGTGGTGATGGTGATGGTGGTGCCGGGGGCCGAGTATTTGCACGCATTGTCGATCAAATTCGTCAGGGCGATATCCATCAGATTCTCGTCCATCCAGATGTCGCCAGGGTCGAAGGTGAGGTTCTCCTTCAGCCAGTGATTGGCGTGGTAGCTGGTCTGGGCGTCGATAAGTTCGTGCAGCCAAGCAACGAGGGGGACCGGTTGGCGTCGGAAGTCCTGCAAGGAGTTGCTGAGTCGATCGTTTTTCAGCCAGTTGTCGAACATGCCCTGCAGGCGTTGCATGGCGCTGGTCATGGTGTCCAGGCGACGGGTGAGATCCAGCTTGCCCACTTCGGCTTCACGTCGCATGAGGCTGACCTGGCTGTCCAGGATTCCGAGTGGATTTCGAAACTCATGCGATATCAGAGCGCCAAAGCGCACATGTTGAGCCACCAGGGCCTTTTGAACGTCCAGTGAAACCTCCAGTTCGTGGGTGCGTTGCTGGACGGCTTTTTCCAATTTATCCTCGGATTGTTTTAAGGTTTGCAGCACGCGCTGCTGGGTGTCCAGTGCCAGGGATTGTGCTTTCTCTCGCTCAAGCCGTTCAATGTGGATCAAGTCTGCCAGCGACAGTGCCAACAGCAGCATCTCGGCCGTGGAAGCGATTTGCAAGGCGTAGGCGGTCACGACATTGGTGGGGATCCAGCCCATCATGCGGGCACCAGCCACAAAGGCACCAGCCCACAAAATTCCCCAGGCCAGCAGAAAAAAACGTGCAGGCTTGAAGCCTCGACGCCAGGTGCGTGCCCCTATCCAGATGGTCAGCAAACCGGCGGGAAGGGAGATCAGCGTCATGGCAATCAACACTGTCTGACGCGGCAGCGGCCACCACAGCGAACCGATCAGCAAGAGGGCAATCACCGTGAACACCAGCGTCAAGGCATGCAGGCTGCGCGCAAGGTTGGGCGCATGGCGTCCGCCTTGCAAGAATGCGATGGAAAACTGCATCGCAAATGCGGCGGCCAGGGCCAGCAAGAACGATTGGGCCACCTGGTCAAAGCGATAGGCACCTGGCCAGATGAACATGTGGGCCAGACCGTTGCCAGCCATCATGGCCAAACCGAAATGGCCAGCAAAGAGGGCATAGAACAGAAAGCGGCGGTCTCGGAGCGAAGAAGCCAGAAACAGGTTGTAGACCATCAAGGCCAACAGACCGCCGAAGTACATCGCCTGCACCACAAACAGTCGCGTGCTTTCGTTGGCGAACGCGTCCGGTGACCAGATTTGCATGGGTAGGGTCAGCGAGTCGGCACTCTTGACGCGTAACAGCCAGACTTGTTCAGTGGAAGTCACGTCCAGCGGAAAGATGTGAAAGCGGTGAAAGTAGGGCCGAGCCTCGAAAGGACGTGAGGCACCCAACTCAAGCACCTCACGGTCGGGCGCATGCAGATCAATTTCATCCAGATGCAGGTAGGGAATCTCCAGCAACCACCGACCTCGTGTGTCCGACGCTGTTTTCAACCGCAGTCTCAGCCACCAGGTTGAACTGGTGAAGCCGAAGTTCATGGTGTTATGGCTGTCAGCCCAGGGCCTGAACCTGGCGGCCACCTCCGGTCTTTCAAAATCCGTCGACCTGAGCGTGCCACCGGGATCTTCCAGGTACTCCACATAAGGCTGCGGGTCAATGCGTTGTGCCTGCGTCGGCAAGATGAGTGTTTCTGCGTGCAAGAGACTGCCCAGGCATAACAGGGTACACAGCCAGGTTGCGCGCAGGAAAGATGAGCAATAAATGATCATTAAAAGCAATCTATTTGATTACTAAGCGACATGCTTGAGCACGCCCTGTCGGTTTTTGTCGGTTTTTGTCGCTTCATGTGACTAGAGGGATAAAGGTTCTAGGACTAGCATGACTTTGTCCCTCTCCCGAGTGGGGGAGGTGTGCCCGTTTTCCTCGTTTGTGAGCCATTTACAAAAATTGCTGGCGATTGTGGAAGGGGGTTGATTCGTCGTCAAGGCTGTGCTCGCCCGAGGTTTCGTGCGGCCGGTCGTTGGTTCTCACATCTTCCAGGCTCTCGCCATCCAGGAAATTTCATCAAAGGAACAGTGCCATGTTCGAGCAAGTCGTCCCCGTCAATAAAGAGCGCCATGCGGGTAAAAAAATCCGCATGAGCAGTGACTTTGGTTTTGCTGCCAAGTTTCATATTTCGTACATCACCTTGCACGAGTTTGCGCGCGCTGCGGCGATTTATCCGATCATGTTTTTGGAAGATCAGGCCAACGACGAGTTCCGTCCCGTGGTGCTCATGGGGC
>VEQI01000290.1 GCA_018883305.1 Limnohabitans sp.
CCTGAGTGATGTGGTGTTTGTCGACCAGTCCCCCATCGGCAAGACCGCGCGCTCCAACCCCGTGAGCTACGTGGGCGCCTGGGACGCCATCCGTGAGCGGTTCGCCACCACGGCACTGGCCCGTCAACGGGGCTATACCGCGTCCAAGTTCAGTTTCAACAGTGGCGATGGCCGCTGCCCCACCTGTGGCGGTTCTGGTTTCGAACACGTCGAGATGCAGTTTCTCAGCGATGTGTATTTGCGTTGCCAGGACTGCGATGGCCAGCGTTATCGCCCCGAGATTTTGGAGGTCAAGCTGGAGCGAAAACACCAGGGGGAGACCCGCCTGTTCAGCGTGGCGGACATCCTGGCGTTGACAGTCAATGAGGCCGCACAGGTCTTTGCCGATGACCGTGATGTGTTGCGAGCCCTGCAGCCCATCGTCGATGTGGGGCTGGAGTACGTGAAGCTGGGTCAACCGGTGCCCACGCTCAGCGGAGGCGAGGCCCAGCGATTGAAACTGGCGGGCTTCCTGGCCGAGGCTGCCAAGACGGCCGCAACCAGCCGTCAACCCGTGGCGCGCAAGGGCACGCTGTTTCTGTTTGATGAACCCACCACCGGACTGCACTTTGACGACATTGCCAAGCTGATGCGCGCGATGCGGCGATTGCTGGAGGCTGGGCACTCTCTCATCGTGATCGAGCACAACCTGGACGTGATGCGGGCGAGTGACTGGCTCATTGACTTGGGGCCTGAAGGCGGTGAGGCGGGTGGCTTGCTGGTGGCCGAGGGCTCGCCCGAGGACCTGCGCCAGCATCCCACCTCGCACACAGGCCGTGCTCTGCGTGAGTACGCGCAGACCATGGGTGAGGAACTGGCAGTGGGTGAGTTTGACCCTGTGACCCTGCGCAAGCTGACAGGGAATGAGCCAGGTGCCGTGCCTGCCGAGGCAGTCCGGACAGCGGGTGATCCGCTGGCGCAAGACGTCCTGCATGCCGCACCGCCCGAGGCCATTCGTATCCTCAATGCCAAGGAGCACAACCTCAAGAACCTGAGCGTGGATGTGCCACGCGGCAAATTCAACGTCATCACGGGCGTGAGTGGCTCCGGCAAGTCCACCCTGGCGTTCGACATCTTGTTCAACGAGGGCCAGCGGCGTTACCTGGAGAGTTTGAACGCCTACGCACGCAGCATCGTTCAACCGGCGGGGCGACCCGAGGTCGATGCCGTCTATGGCATTCCGCCCACCGTGGCCATCGAGCAGCGGCTCTCACGCGGGGGGCGAAAATCCACGGTGGGGACCACCACCGAGGTGTGGCACTTTCTCCGCCTGTTGTACGTCAAGCTGGGCACGCAGCATTGCACGCACGACGGCGCTGCGGTGCAGCCGCAATCGCCCGACAGCATTGCTGCCCAGTTGATGCGGCAATTCAAAGGCCAGCACATCGGCTTGCTGAGCCCGCTGGTGCTTAACCGTAAGGGTGTCTATACCGAGTTGGCCGAATGGGCGCGGCCACGTGGTTACACCCATTTGCGTGTCGATGGTCAGTTTCTGCCCACCCAGGGCTTTCCCCGCATTGACCGGTTCAAGGAGCACACCATTGAACTGCCCGTGATGAGCCTGGACATCACCCCGGACAACGAAACCTTGTTGCGTCAATCCTTGGCGCAGGCGCTGGAGCACGGCAAGGGCGTGGTGCATGTGTTGAGTCAGCTCACGGGCCTGCGTGCCGCCATGATGGCGGGCAGCTCCACGGTGGGTCTGGGGCGGTTGGAGGCTTATTCCACCAAGCGGGCTTGTCCGGTGTGTGCCACGTCCTATGCCGAACTGGATCCGCGCCTGTTTTCCTACAACAGCAAGCATGGCTGGTGTCCGGATTGTGTGGGCACCGGCTTGCGTCTTACCAAGGAGCAGCGCAAGCTGCTGGATGACTCGGTGCGGTCTGATGATCAGAAAGGGCGCGAACAGACGTTTGCCGAACCCGAGGTGGAAGATCTGGTCGAGACGCAATGCCCCACTTGTCAAGGTTCGCGCCTGAACGCAACGGCGCGCGCCGTGAAGTTTGCCGGCGTGGGCATTGCCGACGTGGCGCGACAAAGTGTGCGTGACATTCGTGCCTGGCTCGATGGCTTGCATCTGACGGGGCGAGAGGCCGATATCGCGCGTGATTTGCTGCCCGAGATCCGTAGTCGCCTGGAGTTTCTGGATCAGGTGGGGCTGGGCTATCTCACCCTGGATCGGGGAGCGCCCACGCTCAGCGGTGGTGAGGCTCAGCGCATTCGTCTGGCAGCCCAACTGGGCAGCCATTTGCAGGGCGTCTGTTACGTCCTGGATGAGCCCACCATCGGCCTGCACGCGCGGGACAACCAGATTCTGCTCAACGCGCTGAAGCAACTCAGCGACAAGGGCAATACGCTGGTGGTGGTGGAGCACGACGAAGACACCATCCGGCATGCCGATCACATCATCGACATTGGACCGAGTGCCGGCAAACGTGGCGGACGATTGATGGCGCAAGGGTCGATCGCTGACGTCACGGCGCAGGCGGAATCGCAAACAGGGCGTTACCTCCTGCATGCCATCCGGCACCCGCAACAAGCGCGTCGGTCGGTCTTGCCAGTGGCGCAAGCTGCCAAGCGGGGCGGTGACTCGGACGCCCATGCGGCACCCTGCCTGTCCCTTCAAGGTGCTCATTTGCACAACCTGCAACAAGTCAGTGTGGAGGTCCCGCTCAAGCGCCTGGTGGCCATCACTGGTGTGAGCGGTTCCGGCAAGTCCACCTTGGCGCGGGATGTGCTGCTGGCCAACGTGCAGGCCGCGGTCACGGCCAAGCGCACGCCGGTCTGGGTGGGCTGTCTGGGCCTGCTGGGTTGGCAGCAAGTGGATCGCGTGCTGGAGGTTGATCAGACGCCCATTGGCAAAACGCCGCGCAGTTGTCCGGCCACCTACATCGGGTTTTGGGACACCATCCGCAAGCTGTTCGCTGAAACCCTGGAGGCCAAGGCGCGCGGGTACGGGCCGGGGCGCTTCAGTTTCAATACCGGTGAGGGGCGCTGCCCCAGCTGTGAAGGCCAGGGCATGCGCACCATCGAGATGAGCTTTCTGCCCGATGTGAAAGTGCTGTGCGAGACCTGCCATGGCGCGCGCTTCAACCAGGAAACCCTGGCGGTGAGCTGGCGAGGCAAGAGCATCGGTGAAGTGCTGCAGATGGAGGTGGATGAGGCGGTGGAGTTCTTTGCCTCCATGCCCACCATCAGTCATCCCTTGCAACTGCTCAAGGACGTGGGTCTGGGCTACCTCACGCTGGGCCAGCCCTCACCCACGCTGAGTGGAGGCGAGGCGCAGCGCATCAAGTTGGTGACCGAGCTCAGCAAGGTGCGAGATGACATCGGGCGGCGCGGGCAGAAAGCACCTCACACGCTGTATGTGCTGGATGAGCCCACAGTGGGCTTGCACATGGCCGACGTGGACAAGCTGATCAAGGTGTTGCATCGCCTGGTAGATGGTGGCCACAGCGTGGTGGTCATTGAGCACGACCTGGATGTGATTGCCGAGGCCGACTGGATCATCGACCTCGGACCCGAGGGCGGACAGGGCGGAGGGCGTGTGGTGGCAGCCGCCACGCCGGAAGAGGTGGTTCGACTGGGGACGCACACGGGGCGTGCGCTGGGGCCTGTGCTGGCGCGCTGAGCTGCTTAGATGGCCAGCAATGCTTGCGCCACTTCGGCAAACCCTGCGCCGCGCTCGCTCGGGGTGATGTAGCGCGGGGGATGTTTCAATTGGTCGGCAAAGCGCTGGATGTTGGCCACGCCCACGCTGTGTTCGAAGTGTTGGAACATGATCTGGTCGTTGGTGGAGTCCCCCACGTAGACCCAGCGATGCAACTCCTGTGTGAGGTCGCGTCCCAGCAATTCACGCGTGATCCAGCAAGCACCGGTGAATTTGTCATGCTGACCATACCAGCCATTGATGTGGATGCTGCTGACAGTAGCCGTCATGCCTTCGCTTTGCATGCATTGAACCACGGCATCGATGGCGGCTGGGGGGAGGTGGGTGAATTCGCTGTGGTCGATGGCAATGTCGGTTTCCCGGCCCTGGCTGTCTTGCGATCGACGTGCGCCTGGGATCTCTTGCTCAATCCGCATCAGTACCTCCTGCATGCGTTGAAAATGCCGAGCACGTGTGTGGGCGTCCAGGGTGTACCACCGTTGTGGCTCAGGTGCCGGAACACCCGTCGTGCCACGGGACTTATCGGCCATCCCCTGCCCCACCAACGCCACGGCGCCGTTCTCCGCGACGATGGCATCCACCGGCCAGACTTGCGCAAAAGGCACACTCCAGCCCACAGGGCGGCCGGTGATGGGGATGACATGCAGGCCCTTGGCTTTCATGGCCGCCAGCGCTTGCAGGGCGGGAGTGGTGATGTGTCCCTCGGTGGTCAGGG
>VEQI01000291.1 GCA_018883305.1 Limnohabitans sp.
CGAATGCTGGCACCGGTGAGGACGGACTGGCTCGCGCACGTGCCACCTGTGCCGCCCTGGCCGATTTGCTGCAGGTGAAGGCCGACCACATTCTGCCCTTCTCCACCGGCGTCATCATGGAGTCGCTGCCCACGGACCGCATCATCGCCGCTTTGCCTGCGGCCATCGCGGCCGCCAAGCCCGACAACTGGGCGCTGGCCGCAGAAGGCATCATGACCACCGACACCGTGCCCAAGGCCAGCAGCGTGCAGATCACGCTGGGTGGTCGCACGGTGAGTGTGACCGGCATTGCCAAGGGCGCCGGCATGATCCGACCCAACATGGCCACCATGTTGGGGTATGTGGCCACCGACGCTTGCATCGATCCCTCCCTCATGAAGGCGCTGGCCCTTGAATTGGCCGAAGGCTCGTTCAACCGCGTGACCGTGGATGGCGACACCTCCACCAATGACTCCTTCGTGGTGATCGCCACACACAAAGCAGGTCATGCCCCCATCACCTCGCTGGACAGTGCAGACGGGCGTGCGTTGAAGGACGCCATGCTGCAAGTCTCGCGCACCCTGGCGCAAGCCATCGTGCGTGACGGTGAAGGCGCCACCAAGTTCATCACGGTGCGCGTGGAGGGCGGTCGCACCGCCGACGAGTGCCGTCAGGTGGCGTATGCCATTGCGCATTCGCCGCTGGTCAAGACCGCGTTTTACGCCAGCGACCCCAACCTGGGCCGCATTCTGGCGGCAGTGGGTTATGCCGGCATCATGGATCTGGATCAGACCTGCATTGACTTGTATCTGGACGACGTGCATGTGGCCACCCAGGGTGGTCGCCGCGCCGACTACCGCGAGGAAGACGGCCAACGCGTCATGAAGCAGTCCGAAATCACCGTGCGTGTGATGCTGGGGCGTGGCAACGCCACTGACACCGTGTGGACCTGCGACTTCAGTCACGACTACGTGACCATCAACGCCGACTACCGTAGCTGATTTGTATGAATGAACATTTTGAACGCCTGATCACCCGGGCGGAAGCCCTCATTGAACGCATTGAGTCCGTGTTGCCGCAACCCATGCGCCAACCCGACTGGAACGCCAGCATTGCCTTTCGCTTTCGCAAGCGCTCGGGCGGTCATGGCGCGCTGGAGCCGGTGCGTCACGTGGCCACGCTGTCACTGAAAGACCTGCGTGAGATCGATGGTCAAAAAGAAAAGATCCAGCGCAACACCGAGCAATTTGTGAAGGGCCTGCCGGCCAACAACGTGCTGCTCACGGGTGCCCGGGGCACCGGCAAGTCCTCACTCATCAAGGCCTGCTTGAATGAATACGCACCGCGTGGTCTGCGTCTGATTGAGGTCGACAAGACAGACCTGGTGGATCTGCCCGACATCATCGAGGTGGTGAGCGAGCGCCCTGAAAAATTCATCATCTTTTGCGATGACCTGAGCTTTGAGGATGGCGAACCCGGCTACAAGGCGCTCAAGTCCATCCTCGATGGTTCGGTGGCCGCGGCCACGCCCAATGTGCTCATTTACTCCACCAGCAACCGGCGTCACCTGTTGCCCGAGTACATGAAGGACAACCTCAGTTACACCCACACGGATGACGGTGAGGTGCATCCGGGTGAAGTGATCGAGGAAAAAATTTCGCTCTCCGAGCGTTTTGGCCTGTGGGTGAGCTTCTATCCGTTCTCACAGGATGAATACCTGGCCATCGTGGATCAGTGGCTGCTTGCACTGGGCTTGCCCAACGGGCAAACCGAGGCCTCGCACCCCGAGGCCCTGATCTGGGCGCTGGAGCGTGGCTCGCGTAGCGGGCGCGTGGCGTATCAGTTTGCCCGCGACTATGTCGGCCGCCGAGCCTGATCGCGTGCAAGTTGCCCATCCCGAGCGTGCGCGCGAAGGGGGGGCAAATCGGCCGCTGGTGCAGGTGGCCGTGGGAGTGCTGATGCGTGGCGATGCCTTCTTGTTGACCTCTCGCCCCGAGGGCAAGGTCTATGCGGGCTATTGGGAGTTTCCTGGTGGCAAGCTGGAAGCGGGTGAAAGTGTGGAGGCGGCCTTGCGCCGGGAACTGCATGAAGAGCTGGGCATCGACATCGAGGACTGTGTGCCCTGGCGCACCGAGCGCTTTGATTACCCGCACGCCCTGGTGCAATTGAACTTCTGTCAGGTCACGCGCTGGCGTGGCGAGATCGAGATGCGTGAAGGTCAATCAGCCGCCTGGCAGTCCTTGCCAGTCACCGTCCAACCGGTGCTGCCGGGCACCGTGCCGGTATTGCAGTGGTTGGCGCAAGCGCAAGGGTTCACCGGGGTCACGCACCCCGAGGCCTGAGCCTCACACGCTTATTGCAGCGGTGTGCCACCCACATCGAAGTCATCCGGCGGTGTGGGGTCGGGCATGCGATGTTCCTCGCTGGCCCAGGCGCCCAGACCATCCATCTTGCAACGCTCACTGCAAAACGGGCGATAACGGTTGCGAGGCGCGTACACACTGGGTCCGCCACAACCCGGGCAGGCCACCACGCGTTCAGAAGGCTGATGCTCGGACATGAAACGTTACAAAAAAGGCCAGCGTCACCAGGCGTGACGCTCAGCCGCACAAACCCATTTCAAACGGCACATCCTGCGAGCAGGATTGCAGATGGCCATCGGCATCCTGCAACATCATGCGCACCGATACCATCATGCGGTTGCCACTGATTTCAGGAATCACGCCCAGCGTGGGATCGATGCGTAAACGCATCAGCTGGAAACGTCCTTGGGGCAGGTTTTGCTGGAACTGGCCTGCCGTGGCCATGACCTTTTGCGCCGCGCCGCCTTCACGCATCAAGCCCATGAGCAGGTCGATGCAGGCGTGCAATGGTGCCAGCGGTTCGCACCAGCGCAAGATGTCCTCACGACGCTGCTGCGGGCTGCGCTGTTGCCAGCTGTAGTAGCTGGGCAGGTCAAAGCTGCAGGTGCCGCCCGGAATGGCCAGGCGATTGCGCAGCGCAGACAGCCACTCGTTTTCGTTGACAAACTGGTTGATGCGGCTGCTGGCCGTGTTGAAAGCGTCAAACGACTCATCGATACGCCCCAGCAACTGATCCAGCATTTTTTCAGACACGGAAGGGTTGCCGCGGTACGAGGCGTATTGCTGCTTGTGCCGCTCCAGGTCCTTGAGGATGTCTGATTTGAGGTCACTGCGTCCACCCACCTCCACGATTTCAAACAGTGTTGAAAAGGCGAAATGGTGATCAATGGGGTGGTCACGCTGCAGCAGCACGTCAAAGCGCCGGTACAGGTGCTCCAGTCGCAGGTAGGTGCGTACGCGTTCGTTGAGGGGGTGTTCGTAAAGGATCACGGGCTGCGCACGAATCGAAGGGAGTCGGAGGGCTGGGTGGGAATCATACCCCGCCCACAGGATAGGGCAGGGGGCTGCCGGCCACGGCTGCACGCGCTTGTTGCAAGGGGGCTTGCAGGGCATCCACCTGCGAAATCAATTCGGGCAGGGACAGCGCGTCGTTGTCGATCACCCAGTCCGCAATGGCCAGGCGTTGTTCACGCGTGGCCTGCACGGCAATGATGCGCTGCACCGCGTCAGCCGTCAGGCCACTGCGGGCCATCACCCGTTGGACCTGGGTGTCGGGCAGACAATCCACCACCAGAATGCGGTCCACCCGTGCTTGCCAGTGTTTGGACTCCACCAGCAGCGGCACATCAAAGACGATGACAGACACGTGGCGCGCCAGGGCTGCACGCGTCTGACGGGCGGTCTCCTCGCCCACCAGGGGGTGCACGATGGCTTCCAGACGTTGCTTGGCGTCGGGGTCGCTGAACACCTGCTGACGCATGCGGTCCCGATCCAGCGCACCCTCGGGGGTGACGAACGCGTCCCCGAACGCGGCGCGGATGGCGGGCATGGCGCTGCCGCCCGGCGCGGTGACACTGCGTGCGATGGCATCGGCATCGATCACGGCGGCCCCCAGCGCTGCCAGGCGGCTCGCCACGGTGCTCTTGCCGCTGCCAATGCCACCCGTCAGTCCCAGCAGCAAGGGGCGATCAGGTGAGGTGGCGGTGTTCATGGGCAGCAGTCTAAGCCATGCCCCACACAGAGAGCACCACTCGATCCAGTCCCAGCCGCAAGGCCACGGCGGCAGCCACCAGGAAAGGGCCGAAAGGCACATATCGGCCCTCACGCAGTTGACCGTTGGCTCGCATGACCAGGCCTGCCATCAGACCACCCACAGCGGCCAGCAGCACCAGGGGGATCAGCAGCCACGGCCCCAGCCAGGCCCCCAGCGCAGCCAGCAATTTGAAGTCACCCCCACCCATGCCTTCTTGGCCCGTGAAGCCACGAAACGCCCAGGCCACGCTCCACAAAGAAAGGTAGCCCAGCACGGCACCGGCCAGGGCCTGGTTCAGTGACAGGC
>VEQI01000292.1 GCA_018883305.1 Limnohabitans sp.
GCTCAGGGGTGATCGGTCTGGAGATGGGCTCGGTGTAGCGCCGTCTGGGTGCTGAAGTCACGGTGCTGGAAGGTCTGCCGACGTTCCTGGGTGCCGTGGACGAGCAAATTGCCAAGGAAGCCAAGAAGGCCTTTGACAAGCAGGGTCTGAAGATTGAACTGGGCGTCAAGGTGGGCGACATCACCAACGGCAAGAAGGGTGTGAGCGTGGCTTATACCAATGCCAAGGGCGAAGCCCAGACGCTGGACGTGGACAAGCTGATCATCTCGATTGGCCGTGTGCCCAACACCACCGGACTGAATGTGGAAGGCGTTGGCCTGCAGCTGGACGAGCGCGGTGCCATCGTGGTGGACGATGACTGCCGCACCAACCTGCCGGGTGTGTGGGCAGTGGGCGACGTGGTGCGCGGACCCATGCTGGCGCACAAGGCGGAAGAAGAGGGCGTGGCCGTGGCCGAGCGTATCGCCGGCCAGCACGGGCATGTCAACTTCAACACCATCCCCTGGGTCATCTACACCAGCCCCGAAATTGCCTGGGTCGGCCAGACCGAGCAGCAACTGAAGGCCAGTGGCCGCGCCTACAAGGCTGGCACTTTCCCGTTCCTGGCCAATGGTCGCGCCCGTGCCTTGGGTGACACGACCGGCATGGTGAAATTCCTGGCCGATGCGGCCACCGATGAAATCCTGGGTGTTCACATTGTGGGCCCCATGGCCAGCGAGCTGATCTCCGAGGCTGTGGTGGCCATGGAGTTCAAGGCCAGCAGCGAGGACATCGCGCGCATCTGCCACGCCCACCCGAGCCTGAGTGAAGCCACCAAGGAAGCGGCTTTGGCCGTGGACAAGCGCACGCTCAATTTCTGATCGGACCCATGTCCGTCCAGGCGGTTTACGAACGCGAGCTGCAACTGCGCGGGTATCAGTCGGACCCGGCGCAGCTGCGCGCCATTGCGTCGCTGGAGCGTTGCGCCACCGATTGGACCCACTACAAGTCCAAGCGCTCCAACTCGCTGAAAAAACTCCTCAACCGTCCCGAGATTCCTCGGGGGGTGTACATGTATGGCGGGGTGGGACGCGGCAAAAGCTTTTTGATGGATTGCTTTTTCAGCGCTGTGCCCATTGAACGAAAGACGCGCTTGCACTTTCACGAGTTCATGCGCGAAGTGCACCGTGAGCTGCGCGAGTTGCAAGGCACGGTGAACCCGCTGGATGTGCTGGGTCAGCGCATGTCCAAGCGCTACAAGCTGTTGTGCTTCGACGAGTTCCATGTGGCCGACATCACCGACGCGATGATTCTGCATCGCCTGCTGGATGCGCTGTTCAAGCACGGCGTGGGCTTTGTCACCACCTCCAATTTCAAGCCCGACGACTTGTACCCAGGCGGCTTGCACCGTGACCGCATCAAGCCGGCCATCGAGTTGCTCAACAGCAGGCTCGAAGTCATCAACGTGGACAACGGCACCGACTATCGTCGCCAGACGCTGGAGCAGGTGGACTTGTTCATCACGCCCAACGGCCCCGAGGCCGATGCCAAACTGTCCCAGACCTTTGATCGGCTGGCCGAAACGCAAGACGAAGACCCGGTGATGACCATCGAGGCGCGCCAGATCAGCGCCAAGCGCCGCGCCGGTGGCGTGGTGTGGTTCGACTTCAAGACCCTGTGCGGCGGACCGCGATCGCAAAACGATTACCTGGAAATCGCCAGCCAGTTTCACACCGTCATCTTGAGTGACGTGCCGCACATGCCGGTGCGCATGGCCTCGGAAGCCCGTCGCTTCACCTGGCTGGTGGACGTGTTGTATGACCGTCGTGTCAAGCTGGTGCTGTCTGCCGCCGTGCCGGCCGAAGCGCTCTACACCGAGGGACCGCTGTCACACGAATTCCCACGCACGGTGTCAAGATTAACCGAGATGCAATCGGCGGAATTCCTGGCGCTGGAGCGCCGAGTGGTGGATACTGCGCTTACATGAAGCGCTTGTTCTGTTGTGCATTTGAGATGGTCCCTGGCCAATTCCTACGGCTGGGGTGGTGCCGTGATGGACGTCCATGGTTTTTCCGCTGCCTCGCAGGGGTGATGGGCGCGACGCTGTCCGCCTGTTCAGTGGCCCCCACCTGGCCGGATCTTCTGTTGCCCGAATCCATGACCCGAGCTTCGATTGAGGAATATCGGGCGCGTGAAGAGGAACGGCTGCAGCGCGCCCTGCGTGAATGCTATCAACGCTTTGCAGTCAATGATTGCCGTCGCGAAGCATTGTCACGTGACCGCGACGTGCAGCATCACCTGCGCGCACAAGAGTTGCATCTGAATGCGCTGGACCGGGAAGAAAGGCAGCGCAAGCTGCAGTCATCGCCCGCATCGACGGTGCCCGCTGCACCAGCCCCAAACAGCACCGAGCCCCGGCCATGAGCGCGGAGATGCCGCTGTCCGGCCTGTCAGCGGCCGTGCTGGAAGCGTTTCGCGCGGACGGCGTGCTCTCGCGTGCCGATCCTGGTTTTCGTCCGCGGGCGGGACAGACCCAGATGGCGCAGGCCGTGGCTGAAACGGTGGAGCAAGGCGGCAGTCTGGTGGTGGAAGCAGGGACAGGCGTGGGCAAGACGTTTGCCTATCTGGTGCCGGCCTTGCTCAGTGGAGAGCGCGTGCTGGTCAGCACGGCCACCAAGGCCTTGCAAGATCAGCTCTTTGCACGAGATCTGCCGCAGCTGGCCAGTGCGTTCGGGTTGCCCGTGAAGCTGGCCTTGCTCAAGGGGCGTGCCAGTTACCTGTGTCCTTATCGGCTGGATTTGGCACGACGCGAAGCCCTGTTGCCGGATCGCGCCACGGTGAGCTTGCTGGCCAAGGTGGAGCGCTGGGCGCAGGGGACTCGCACGGGCGATTTGGCCGAACTGCCCGGTCTGGATGAACGCTCCCCATTGTTGCCCTTCATCACGTCCACGCGTGAGAATTGTCTGGGCAGCGAATGCGATCACTACCGCGACTGTCCGGTCATGCAGGCGCGAAAGCAGGCCCTGGCGGCCGACATCGTGGTGATCAATCACCATCTGTTCTTTGCCGATCTGGCGGTCCGTGAAACCGGCATGGCCGAGCTGCTGCCGTCGGTCCGCGTGGTGGTGTTTGACGAGGCGCATCAGCTCAATGAAACCGGTGTGCAGTTTTTGGGGCATCAACTGGGCACCACCCAGCTGTTGGAGTTGGCCCGTGATGCCTTGGCCACCGGACTGACGCTGGCTCAAGGGCTGGCAGATTGGCAGGGTCTGAGCAGTGCCCTGGAGTTGGCGGCCCGAGACTTTCGATTGCTGTTTGCCCGAGACGCACGCAACGCGCGGCTGGCCTGGTCCGGTGAATTGCCCGAAGGCCTGGAGGCAGCAGCTTGGCAGGAAAGCCTGGATCGGGTGCGCACCGCCACGGAGCAACTGGAAGCGGGCCTGGATCTGGTGGTGGAAACTGCGCCGGACTTCGTCCGACTGCATGAACGCGTGCGGGAGATTCAGCAACGCCTGAAGGCGTTCCAGGCGCCTGCTGCCGTGGGGCATGTGCGCTGGGTGGAGGTGGGGGCTCAGGTGCGTTTGCTGGAGGCGCCGCTGGACATTGCGGAAACCGTGCGTGCGCGCCTGCTGGATGCACAGACTCCCGAAGACAACCCCTTGCCACGCAGCTGGGTGTTCACCTCGGCCACACTGGGGGATGATGAACAACTGCGCTGGTTCACCGAGCCTTGCGGGTTGGAGTCGGCTCGGGTGCTTCAGGTGTCCAGTCCTTTCGATTACCCGCGCCAGGCGGTGTTGTTTGTGCCGCGCGACATGGTCGTGCCCAGTGATTCGCAACACAGTGCACAGGTGGGCGGGCTGGCCACGCGCATTGCCCGCGTGCTGGGCGGCCGCACCCTGGTGCTGACCACCACCCTGCGTGCGCTGCAGGCCATTGGCGAACAGTTGCAGCAGGCCTTTGCCGAGGACGCCCAGGTGGAAGTGTTGGTGCAAGGGCAAGGTTCCAAGCGAGAGCTGATGGAACGTTTCCGTCAAGGAGATGTGGGCGGAAGGGGTTGTGTGCTGGTGGCGTCAGCCACGTTCTGGGAGGGCTTTGATGTGCCCGGTGACGCACTCCAAGCTGTGGTGATCGACAAGCTTCCGTTTCCTCCGCCCAATGATCCGGTGGTGCAGGCGCGCAGTGAGCGTCTGACCCAGCAGGGCCGCAGTCCGTTCAAGGATTATTTTCTGCCCGAGGCGGCCGTGTCGCTCAAGCAGGGGGCAGGGCGACTGATTCGCCGCGAGACTGACCGCGGTGTGTTGGTCGTGTGTGACCCCCGCTTGTCCACCACGGGTTACGGTCGACGCTTGATGTCGGCTTTGCCGCCCATGGCCAAAGTGTCTTCCGAAACCGTGTTGCTGGAGGGCCTGGCC
>VEQI01000293.1 GCA_018883305.1 Limnohabitans sp.
ATGTAGGGGTTGGGCTCCTGCTCATGGGGCAGCGCGATGTTGAGTCCCACGCTGATGCCGCCGGCCTCATGGGCACCACGGTTGGCCGCTTCCATGATGCCGGGGCCGCCCCCCGTGCAGACATAGACACGTTTCTCTGGCGGCAATCCGGCGCTGTAATTGGTGATGAGGGTGCCGAGTTCACGCGCGCGCTCGTAGTAGCGCGCATTACGTAACCGAGCCTGGGCGCGCCGTTTGATGGTCTCATCGGGTTGCGCCTGGGCGCGTTTCCATTCCTCCAGGGCATCTGCCTCGCTGCGAAAACGTGCACTGCCAAAGATCACTACCGTGTGGTCGATGCCTTTTTCCTGCTGCGCCAGATCCGGCTTGAGCAGTTCCAGTTGAAACCGGATGCCGCGCGTTTCACGACGCAGCAAGAACTCGGTGTCGGCAAAGGCCAGACGGTTGGAATCGGGGGAGAGGGGTTCGATCAGGTCGTGCTGTGCACGAAGGATCTCCCAGGCTTGTGGGAGTCGGGGATCGTGGGGATCAAGTGTGCCATCCATGACGGCATATTAACGTCAGTTGTGCGGTTCCGGCCTGATCCCCCAGGCCGGAACGTGCCAGCCACGTTAGACGCGGCGGCGATATTCACCCGTACGGGTGTCGATCTCGATGCGGTCACCCTGGGCCACGAAGATGGGCACGGGCACTTCAAAACCCGTGGAGATCTTGGCGGGCTTGAGCACTTTACCCGAGGTGTCGCCTTTGACAGCGGGCTCGGTCCAGGTGATTTCACGTTCCACAGAGGTGGGCAGTTCCACCGAGATGGCCTTGCCTTCGTAGAACACCACTTCAACGGGCATGCCGTCTTCCAGGTAGTTCAGGGCGTCACCCATGTTTTCGGCTTCCACTTCGTACTGGTTGTACTCAGCGTCCATGCACACGTACATGGGGTCGGCGAAGTAGGAGTAGGTGCACTCTTTCTTGTCCAGAATGATCTGGTCCATCTTGTCGTCGGCCTTGAACACCACTTCAGTGCCGAAGTTGTTGAGCAGGCTCTTGAGCTTCATGCGCACGGTGGCAGCGTTGCGGCCGCCGCGGGCGTATTCGGTGCGCAGCACCACCATGGGGTCTTTGCCGTGCATGATGACGTTGCCGGCGCGGATTTCTTGAGCGATTTTCATAGGACTTGCAGAGAAGAGGGTGATCGGGTCACAAGGCAGACCACCTGGCAGGCCGCAGTGAGCGGCGGGGCGTCAAACGACGCAAAGCCTTGGATTTTAACGCTTTTTCAGCGTTTTCCGGCCACAAAGGCGATCAGTTGGGTGGTCAGGTCGGGCTGGGCCAGTAGGCGTTGCCGCAGCGCCTTCGCCCAGTCACGCCAGGGGGACAGCAGTTGCGGGGTCAGCTCGGGCAGGGGCTGCGGCTGGTCGTCATTCCAGCGACGGTGATAGTCCTTCAGGCTGTCAGGCGCCTGGCTCAGGCTCAGAAACGCCTCCAGTTTCGCGTGATGGGCGCCATCGTCCTGTGGGTAGATGTGCCAGACCAGAGGGCGGCCAGCCCACAACGCCCGTACCAGGGAGTCCTCGCCGCGCACAACGTTCAGGTCCGCATGGCGCAGTAACCGGTCATAGCCGGCCTGGGTGAGGTAGGGCAAGTGGCGCAGGTTCAAGGAAGCGCCGTGTCGATGGCCAGCGGGCAGGCTGCGCCGCACCGCCGCTTGTGAACGCCCGGCCGCCACCCACAGGTGCGAGGGATGACTGGCCCGGCTGAGTCCATGCAGCCAGGCTGTCAAGGCCGGGGGCTCGTAGCAAAAGAGGCTGATGCGCAGGGCACGTGTTGAACGGGGCCGCGTGGCGTGTTCAGCCGAGGGGGCGTTGCGCCAATCCGCATTCATGCCCGGTTCTCGAAGCAAACCACCCGTGCGAGGGGTGAATCCGGGGTAGAAGAACCATTTGGTGAGGCCCTTGGCGGGGCCTGCCATCACGGGCGAGGGCAAGCCATGTGAGCGTTCGACATAAGTCTCTGCGCTGAGGTACTCCAGGTTGATCCACACCGGTGGATGGTGGGGGCGAACCTTGGTTGCATCAGCCAGGGCGGCCTGATAGCTCGGCGGTAATTCACAGCCAAAGGCTTCAATGACGACGTCGCCGGGCGTGTCTCCTGCGTCCAGCGGGTGGTCATGCCAGGGCAGTACCTGGACGCGCGGGTGACCTGAGGGCGCCATCCATGCCAGGGCGCTGGCGTCATCCACCCAGAGCCGGACCTGATGGCCACGGGCGGCCAGATCGGCCGACAAGCGCCAGCACACCCCGAGGTCGCCATGGTTGTCGATGACGCGGCAAAAGATGTCCCAACGCCAGGTTGCTGGCTGGTCAAGGTTTTGGGGCTGGCCGTGGGATGAGCGGCGAGTGGGCATGCGCAAGTTATACCCGTTTGTGTCTGCGCTCATTGACCTGCCTGGAGAGGCCTGCGTGTTCATCTGGGCGTGCTGTGCAACCATGGGTGCAGACCTGGTTCCCTTGGCACAATAGCCCCCATGTCTGCTGACCAGCCCAGTGATTCCCCGTCAGTCCCCGCTGCCGATGCGGGGGCCGCGCCATCGATGCCTGCCAAACCCGCGGATCGATTTCCTGCGGCGCTGATCGCCGAGGTGGCGGCTTTGCCATCACTGCCAGGGGTCTATCGCTATTTCGATGAGCACGACCAGGTGTTGTATGTCGGTAAAGCCAACCAGCTGAAAAAGCGAGTCTCGTCTTACTTTCATCGCGACCATGGCGGCACACGCATTGGCCACATGGTGGGCAAAATTGCACGCATGGAAACCACGGTGGTGCGCTCCGAAGCCGAAGCGCTGCTGCTGGAAAACAACCTCATCAAGACGCTCAAGCCCAAGTACAACATCCTGTTTCGGGACGACAAGAGCTATCCCTACTTGAAGATCACTCGCCCGCTGAGCGCCAGGTCTGGCACCAGCGGCGATCTGGCTCAGCAAGTCCCCCGGGTGGTGTACTACCGGGGGGCCGTGGACAAGACACACCAGTACTTTGGTCCTTACCCCAGCGTGTGGGCGGTGCGTGAGGCCATCTGGTTGATGCAGAAAGTGTTCCGGCTTCGCACCTGCGAAGACACGGTGTTCAATCACCGCACCCGTCCCTGCCTGCTGTTTCAGATCAAGCGCTGCTCAGCGCCTTGTGTAGGGCAGATCAGCTTGGAGGACTATGCGCGTGACGTGGAGAGTGCGTGCAGTTTTCTGCGGGGAGACACCCAGCAGGTGATGCAGTCGCTGGAGCAGCGCATGATGGCGCATGCCGAGCGACTGGCGTTTGAGCAGGCCGCCGATTTGCGTAACCAGATCAGCGCCTTGTCCAAGGTGCTGCACCAACAGGCGGTGGAGTCGGTGGATGACCGTGATGTGGACATCCTGGCCGTGGCGATTCAAGGCGGCAAGGCCTGTGTGAACCTGGCCATGGTGCGCAATGGCCGGCACCTGGGTGATCGGCCGTATTTCCCCGCCCATGTGGAGGACGCCGAACCGTCTGACATTCTGGAAGCATTCATGGCGCAGCATTACCTGGAGGTGCCTTCGCCGCCCACCCTGATCACCAGCCACAAGGTGGCGGCGGATGCGGTCAAGCTGTTGAGTGCCACCAGCGGTCAGCGCATCACGGCGGTGCATCAGCCGCGTGAGCAGCGCCGCGTGTGGCTGGAGATGGCGCAGCAAAATGCCGGCATCCAGTTGGCCCGCTTGCTGGCAGAGGAAGGCTCTCAGCAAGCGCGCACGCGTGCGCTGGTGGAAGCGCTGGACCTGGCGCCAGAGGACATGGAGGCATTTCGTGTGGAATGCTTTGACATTTCGCACACGGCGGGTGAAGCCACACAGGCCTCTTGCGTGGTGTTTCATCATCACAAGATGCAAGGCTCGGAATACCGTCGTTATCGCATTGACGACATCACGCCGGGCGACGATTACGCGGCCATGCGACAGGTGCTCACGCGCCGCTACAGCAAGCTGGCCGAGAGCGTGCGCGCCGGCGAAGGACGTCTGCCCGATCTGGTGCTGATTGACGGCGGCAAGGGGCAGGTGGCGATGGCACGCGAGGTGTTTGAACAGCTGGGACTGGACCTCTCTCGCATTGTGGGCGTTGAAAAAGGCGAGGGCCGCAAGGTGGGACTGGAAGAGCTGGTCTTTGCCGATGGTCGTGAGAAGGTCTACCTGGGTCGAGATTCCGCTGCCCTGATGTTGGTGGCCCAGATTCGCGACGAGGCGCATCGCTTTGCCATCACCGGCATGCGCGCCCAACGCGCCCGTGTGCGCACAGGCGGCAGCAAGCTGGAAGATATCGAAGGCGTGGGCCCGCGCAAACGCGCACGCCTGCTTCAGCGCTTTGGCGGTGTGCGCGGCG
>VEQI01000294.1 GCA_018883305.1 Limnohabitans sp.
AGGTGACCCTCAGGGCCGGGGTGGCACATGCACCAGTCGGGTTCCGGCCCAGACATCGTGCCAGAACTGGCGCTCAGGCTGAAATCGGCTCAGCAGGGCCCAGATCAGCACCCAACCCAGCATGAGCACGCTGGCTTCGCCCGCGGGCAAGTGCAAGGGGTAGAGCAAAGCCAGCGGGGGCACGAACCACACCCAGCTCAGCACATAGCGCCAGAGGGCGCGCTTTTGCGTCAAGGCGCGTCCCTGTGCGTCCACGATGCGGATATGCCAGGTCTTCATGGCCAGGGTCTGGCCCTTGTGCCAAAACCAGGTGAAGTAAACGCCAAACACCAGAAAGATGAAGGCCTGTAGACCGTGACGATTGTCCAGGGCATGCCGGGTCTGGCTGAGGGTACTGAAGAGATAGCCGCTGATAAAGACCACGCCAAACAGCAGCAGCCCTTCGTACAGCCAGCAGGCCATGCGACGACGCAGGCTGGGGGTCATCGGGTGGAGGTGCCTTGCAGGAAGTGCGGGAGCAAGGTCTTGGGGTGAATTTGATCGGTGTCGATACGAGGTTGCAAGGCCTGATCCGGCTTGGGCGCCGGTGGCTGGGTGAGCTTGCTGGGGGCCACTGGCCGGCTGGCCACGGCCGCACCGCGTGGTGGGGTGAGCAAGATATCGTCGGCCAGCTTGCGGCGCTGTTCGTCGCTCAGGGCCTGATAGGCCTCCCATTTGGCCCGGCGCTCATCCCCCGGCAATTGCTGGACTTCGGCGAAATGCAGGCGTGCTTGCGCCCGCTCCTGGGCCGTGAGGCTGGTCCAGTCGCTCATGCGTTCTTGCAGCTTGTGCTGCTCTTGCACCGACAGTTCCGAGAAATTTTGCGACAACACCAGCCACTTACGCTTGTGCAGTTCGCTCAGGCTGGGCCACACCTGAGCCAGCGGTTTCAAGGCGTGCTTTTGGTCGCGGCTGAGTTCTGACCAGGTGGGATGGGTGTCACGCAGGGCCGGTGCCTTGCGTGGGGAGGCCGAGATTGGCGCGCCGGATGGGACAGGCGTGACAGCGGGCACGACCGTCGAGAGGGGGGGGGTGCCTGGGGCGGTGGTCAAGGTTTCTGCAGATGCGTTGCCTGAGGGCGTCGCGGTGCCGCTGGCAGTATTGTCCGGGGTGGCCTGTGCCCAGGCAGCCTGCTGCACACACAACAGGGCCGCTACCACCCAGCCAGACCAGCGGCCAAGGGAAAGCAAGGGAACGGTGACCAGGGGGCAATTCATGGGTAGAGGCTCAGTGTACGACGTGGCATGCACTCGTCACCGAGCAAGTTCCTCACGCGGGTTTAGTCTGCGTTGGTGCGACCAGTGGTGGATTCCGGGGCGCCGGCGCGGATAAAGCGCAAAAAGCCTGGATCGGTGTAAGCCGTGGGCGGCAGTTCGTCGGTCAGCAAGGCGGCATCGACGCTGGCGAGTTCATCCGCGCGCCAGTCGTTTTGCAGGGTGTGGATGGCAAACAGACCCAGGAACAGGGCGATCAGAGGCAGCAGACTGCCCATCCAACCCCAAAAACGCATTTTGTCGGGCCCCCCTTCCAGCACCAGCGTGCCTTTTTGCACTCGGGCGCCAGTGGCCAGCACCACGACAGGCTGGCGGCGCGCTGCCACGGCACGGGTGCGAGCAGCACGCAGACGTTCGGTGATGTCATGCGGGAGTTCACGCAACCCCTGGTCGAGCTGGGCAGCGACCTGACGGGCCAGGCGGTCGGTGTGGGCTTCGGTGAGGTGATGGCTGGTGTTCATGGTTGGAGTCCCTTGGCTTTCAGTGCTTTATCCAATGCCTGGACCGCTCGTGAGCAGTGCGTTTTCACACTGCCCTCCGAGCAGCCCATCACGGCAGCGGTTTCGGCAACATCCAGTTCCTCCCAGTAACGCAGCAGGAAGGCTTCCCGTTGACGTGCTGGCAGTTTCTGTATTTCATGCTCGATTTCCTGGATGGACTGGTGCCGCTCCACGGTGCGCTGAGCGCTTTCCACCCGCTCCTGGCCTTCCTGGATCTGGTGGGTTTCCAGCAAATCGAAGTCTTCCGTACTATCTTCGCTGTCAAATTGGCTGAAGTTGGTGAACAGCGCGTTCTTGGTTTTTTGACGCCGGAACCAGTCCAGGGTGGTGTTGGAGAGGATGCGGTGGAACAGCATCGGCAGCTCGTCCACCGGTTTGTCCCCGTAATGCTCGGCCAGCTTCATCATGCTGTCTTGCACGATGTCCAGGGCGGCGTCCTCATCACGCACGTGGTAGAGCGAGCGCTTGAAGGCACGCTTTTCCACGCTTTTGAGGAAGTCGGAGAGTTCGGAGTCGGAAGCCAAGATTGCCGAGAGGGTGTGGGGACGGGCAGGGCGTCGAGGGCACGAATTATGGCATTGCCTCTGCCCGGGGTTCAATCCGTCGGATGCTGGTCAAAAAGGTGACATAATCCCAGATTCTCGTACCAGGCAAACGGATCTGGGTCGGACGCGCTGTCGTCCATGGCCTCAGGTCCTAAGTCCCGCGGCGCGTCCACGAGAAGGCGCCAAGGGGCACCCCAGGTTTTTCGTTTCCGAAATTCACTCAGGTTCATCATGGAAATCTCCAAAGCGGAATTGCAGTCTGCGGCTGCTGCCCAAGCCACCCCCTCCCATCCTGAAGAGCTCAACGGCTCGGAAATCCTTGTTCGCGCCTTGCAGGCCGAAAAGGTCCCGTTCGTCTGGGGTTACCCAGGCGGTGCCGTGCTCTATATCTATGATGCCCTGTACAAGCAGCAGAGCATTCAGCACGTGCTGGTTCGCCACGAACAAGCGGCCGTGCATGCGGCGGACGGTTTCGCCCGTGCCACCGGTGAGGTGGGCGTGGCGCTGGTGACCTCGGGCCCGGGCCTGACCAATGCCGTGACCGGCATTGCCACCGCTTATATGGACAGCATCCCCATGGTGATCATCTCTGGCCAGGTGCCCACAGCGGCGATTGGTCTGGACGCCTTCCAGGAGTGCGACACCGTGGGCATCACCCGCCCGATTGTCAAGCACAACTTCCTGGTCAAGGATGTGCGTGAACTGGCCGAGACCATGAAGAAGGCCTTCCACATCGCCCGAAGCGGTCGTCCCGGCCCCGTGGTGGTGGACATTCCCAAGGACGTGTCGTTCAAAAAGACCACCTATACGGGCTACCCCGAGCAAGTGTCCATGCGCTCGTACAACCCGGTGCGCAAGGGACACGGCGGTCAGATTCGCAAGGCACTGCAACTGCTGCTCAATGCCAAGCGCCCCTACATCTACACGGGCGGTGGTGTGTTGCTGGGCAATGCCTCGCAAGAGCTGCGTACTTTGGTGGACATGCTGGGTTACCCCTGCACCAATACCCTGATGGGTCTCGGTGCCTATCCCGCTTCCGATCGCAAGTTCCTGGGCATGCTGGGCATGCACGGCACCATCGAGGCCAACAATGCCATGCAGCACTGCGATGTGCTGCTGGCGGTGGGGGCGCGCTTTGACGACCGCGTGATTGGCAACCCCAAGCATTTCGCCCAGAACGAACGCAAGATCATTCACATCGACATCGACCCCTCCAGCATTTCCAAGCGCGTGAAGGTCGACATCCCCATCGTGGGCGATGTGAAAGACGTGCTGACCGAAATGATCGGCATGATCCGCGAGGCAGGGACCAAGCCCGACGCCAAGTCGCTGGCGGGCTGGTGGGAAACCATCGAAGGTTGGCGCTCGCGCAATTGCATGGACTATGACCGTGGCAACCAGCAGGTCATCAAGCCCCAGTATGTGATTGAAACCCTGTCCAAGATGACGCGTGGCCAGGACGTCTACGTCACCTCCGATGTGGGGCAACACCAGATGTGGGCCGCGCAGTACTACGGCTTTGACGAGCCGCGCCGCTGGATCAATTCGGGTGGCCTGGGCACCATGGGTGTGGGCATTCCCTACGCCATGGGCATCAAAATGGCACGCCCGCAAAGCGAGGTGTTCTGCGTCACCGGCGAAGGCTCGGTACAAATGTGCATTCAGGAACTCTCGACCTGTTTGCAGTACAACACGCCCATCAAAATCCTGTCGCTCAACAACCGGTATCTTGGCATGGTGCGTCAGTGGCAGGAAATCGAATATTCCGGTCGCTATAGCCACAGCTACATGGATGCCTTGCCCAACTTTGTGAAGCTGGCCGAGGCCTATGGCCATGTGGGCTTGTTGGTGGAGCGGCCACAAGACGTGGAAGGGGCTTTGCTGGAAGCCCGCAAGCTCAAGGACCGCACCGTGTTCATCGACTTCCGCACCGACCCGACGGAAAACGTTTTCCCGATGGTGCAAGCCGGCAAGGGCATCACCGAGATGCTGCTGGGCAGCGAGGATCTCTAAGTCCCCATC
>VEQI01000295.1 GCA_018883305.1 Limnohabitans sp.
CCACCACACCCATCAGGGCCGCCTTCAGCAACATCACCAGATCCACGTGCGCTCCACGACATTCGACAGACCGCCATTATCGGTCCTGCCTGAGTCAGGTCGGCATGCCCCTGCCCTAAAATCAACGCATGACTTCAGTGCCCGCCCGCCACCCTGCCACCTCTGGCAGCGACGAAACGCCCAAAGCCAGCAACTTCCTGCGCCAGATCATCGAGACCGATCTGGCCCAGGGCACCTATGCCAGTCGGCGCTGGGGGGGCAGCCCGGGCGATGCCGCGCATCACGCGCAAGGCGAACCCGATCCCGCCCGCATCCGCACCCGTTTCCCGCCTGAGCCCAACGGCTACCTCCACGTTGGTCACGCCAAGAGCATCTGCCTGAATTTCGGCCTGGCACGCGACTACGGTGGCGTGTGCCACATGCGCTTTGACGACACCAATCCGGAGAAGGAAGACACGGAGTACGTCAACTCCATTCTGGACGCCATTCAATGGCTGGGCTTTCGCTGGGACCAGGCACCGGATGGGTCACCCGCCTCTTATCTCTACCAGGCCAGTGACTATTTCGACTTCATGTACCGCGCGGCGGAACATCTGATCGAGGCCGGACACGCCTATGTCGATGAGCAGTCTGCCGAGGAGATGCGCATCCATCGGGGCGACTTCAACACCCCAGGCAAAAACAGCCCCTTTCGTGATCGCACACCGGCTGAAAACCTGCAGCGCTTTCGCGAGATGCGCGACGGTCAACTGGCCGATGGGGCGGCGGTGCTGCGGGCCAAGATCGACATGGCCTCACCCAACATCAATCTGCGCGATCCGGCCATCTACCGCATCCGCCGCGCCACGCATCATCACACCGGCGACCGCTGGTGCATCTATCCGATGTACACCTTCGCGCATCCGATCGAAGATGCCCTGGAGCAAATCACCCACAGCATCTGCACGCTGGAGTTTGAAGACCAGCGCCCGTTCTACGACTGGCTGCTGGCGCGGCTGATCGAAGGTGGACTGCTCAGCAGCCCGCCTCCTCGGCAACACGAGTTTGCTCGTCTGAACCTCACCTATGTGATCACCAGCAAGCGCAAGCTGGCGCAACTGGTGAATGAAGGCCGCGTCAGCGGCTGGGACGATCCGCGCATGCCCACCATCGTGGGCTTGCGTCGTCGTGGCTACACGCCCTCCGCCATTCAGATGTTTGCCGAACGCATTGGCGTGACGCGCAGTGACAGCTGGATCGACTACAGCACGCTGGAAGGCTGTTTGCGTGAGGACCTGGAAGCCCAGGCCGCACGAGCCATGGCGGTGCTGGACCCGGTGCCGCTGGTGCTGACCAATTGGGATGAGGTCATGGGCGCAGGCACCCTGGACGCCTGCGTGGCCCCTGTGCATCCGCAGCAACCCGAGCGTGGTCAGCGTCAATTCGTCATGGGTTCACGCCTGTGGATTGAACGCACGGACTATGAAGACACACCGCCCAAAGGTTTCTTCCGGTTGTTCCCAGGCAACAAGGTTCGCTTAAAGTATGGTCATGTGATTGAATGCGTGGGAGCCACGCGCGATGCCCAAGGACAGCTCACGGAAATACAGGCCCGACTCATCCCCGACACCAAGAGCGGCACCCCCGGGGCTGACAGTGTCAAGGTGAAAGGCGTGATCACCTGGGTGGGTGCGCATGACGGTGTGATGGCCGAGGTGCGCTTGTACGATCGACTGTTCAATGAGGCGCATCCCGATGCGGGTGGTCGCGATTTCATCAGCAGCTTGAACCCCCACAGCTTGCAGGTGGTGAAGGCCATCGTGGAGCCTTCATTGGCGCAGTGCGCTGCCGACACCAAGTTCCAGTTTGAACGCCACGGCTACTTTGTGGCGGATCGGGTGGATCATGTGCCGGGCACACCGGTCTTCAACAAAATCACCGGGTTGAAAGACTCTTGGGCCAAGTGAAAAAAAAGCCGCCTCGGCAGAGGCGGCTTTTTTGCATCAGCACCCTCAAGGTGCCCAGCAACGATCAGGCGGTTTCGCCGTAGACCGACACGTTGATGTCCACCACCACGTCGGTGTGCAAGGCCACGCTGACAGACGAGTCGCCCACGAGCTTGATCGGACCGGAAGGCATGCGCACCTGGGCCTTGATCACGGGGAAACCCATTTTGCCGAGTTCTTCGGCAATGTCGAAGTTGGTCACGGAGCCGAACAGACGACCGTCCACGCCGGCCTTCTGGGTCAGCTTGACGGTGGCGCCAGCGAGCTTCTCACCCTGAGCTTGTGCAGCGGCCAGCTTTTCAGCGGCAGCTTTTTCAAGCTCGGCACGTCGAGCTTCGAATTCCTTGATGGCGGCTTCGGTGGCGCGACGAGCGCGGCCGGAGGGGATCAGGAAGTTGCGAGCGTAGCCGTCCTTGACGCGGACCACTTCACCCAGATTACCGAGGTTGACAACCTTGTCGAGCAGAATGATTTGCATGGATGTTCTCCTCAGATCTTGTGCTGGTCGCTGTAGGGCAGCATGGCCAGGAAGCGAGCGCGCTTGATGGCGGTGTTGAGCTGGCGCTGATAGATGGCACGGGTGCCCGTCAGACGAGCGGGAATGATCTTGCCGTTTTCAGCGATGAAGTCACGCAGGGTGTCGACATCTTTGTAGTCGATCTCCTCAACGCCAGCCACAGTGAAGCGGCAGAAACGCTTGCGCTTGAACAGCAGCGACTGGGTGTTGCGCTTGGGGCGCTTGTCCTTGTTGAATTTTTTGAACGTGGCCATGATCGGGCCTCCTATGAAATATGCTGAAACTCTTGCAAATGAAAGACGACGCCTTTGCCGTTGCGCGGGGTCGCCAAAAAGCCTAGAAAGCTGAGTGGGTGATCCAAGGGTTGCCGGTCGAGTCGTTCGGCCAACGTGCCCAGGGCAATCGTTTTGAGACTGGCTTTCACCTGGCGGGGTTGTCCGGCTTCATCGACTGTTGACTCGTGTTCGAGTCGCAAGTCCAAGGCGGGCAATCCGGCCGGTGTGTATCGCAGGGCAGAACGCTCGGCAATACGGGCCGTCAGAACGACGCGGTTGGCACCCTCGGGGGTCACGCCAATCAGGCTTGCTGCAGTTCTGCTTGCTGGGCCTTGCGGGCCTCTTCACGCTCAACCGTCTTCATCATCAGGGAAGGACCGGTCTCGGCCTTCTTCTTTTGCACGGTGAGGTGACGCAGCACAGCGTCGTTGAAGCGGAAAGCGTGCTCGAGCTCAGCCATGATGGCTTGGTTGGCTTCGATGTTCAGGCACAGGTAATGGGCCTTGGCCAGCTTGTTGATCATGTAGGCCAGTTGACGGCGGCCCCAATCTTCAACGCGATGCACGGCACCACCGGCGGTGGTGATCATGCTCTTGTAGCGCTCCAGCATGGCGGGGACTTGCTCGCTCTGATCGGGATGGATCAGCAGGATGATTTCATAATGACGCATGGACTCTCCTTGTGGATGAAGCTGCCCCCAGCGTCTGACGGGGTGCAGCAAGGTGAAAAGCCCACGATTATAGCGTAACTGGCTCAGGGGCTTTCCCACGGCCTGGCCACAGCCAGCTACCCACCACCCCGCACAGCAAGCCCACCGGCACGCCAAAGACGCCGGCACTGAACGGCTCCAGCCCCAGCCACAGGGTCTGCTCGGGCACCAAGCCGAAATACTTCTGAACCCCGTGGTAATTGCTGAGGATGTAATACAAAGCGATAGACATGCCGGACACCATGGCGGCCAGGGCCCCCACCCGGCTCATGCGGCGCCAGTGCAAACCCAACAACAGCACGGGGAAGAACGTGGCCGCAGCCAGAGAGAAGGCACAGGCCACCCAGAACAGGATGTCCACCGGCCGATTGGTGGCCACCCAGGTGGCCGCCAACGCCACCAGCATCAACAAAATTTTGGACAACATGACCCGACGCATGGGAGAGGCTTGTGGACGCAAGGTCTGGAAGTACAGGTCGTGGGACAAGGCATTGGCAATCGTGAGCAACAAGCCATCGGCCGTTGACAGGGCGGCGGCCAAGGCTCCCGCGGCAATCAGACCCGTGAACACGGGTGAGATACGCATGATGTCCGGCACGGCCAGCACCAGATAGTCGTTGGCAATGCGGATATCGCCAAACTGCACCACACCATCGCGATTCCAGTCACTCAGGTACAGCAGGGGCAATCGCCTCAGCTTGAGTTGCTGGGCCCAGTCGGGCAGTTGGTCCAACCGCGCACCCACCAGTTCGGTCAGCACGGAATGCTTGAGCATCACGGCCAGCGACGAGGCGCACAGATACACCGCCACAATGAACAGCAGCGCCCAGGCC
>VEQI01000020.1 GCA_018883305.1 Limnohabitans sp.
GCTCACCTGCTCAGGGCTGTTGCCCCAGGTCACCATGGGCTCGATCTCGGCCGCAGGCATCACCACTTCGCGATCGAAGTGTGCGCCCGGATCGCTGGGCAGCAAACGCCACTGCGCCACACATGCGTCGAAGTCCGCCCCTTGCGGCGCCTGCGGACGCCCCCGGAGCCAACGGTAAGTGGTTTCATCCGGCGCCACCATGCCCGCGCGTGCACCCGCCTCGATGGACATGTTGCACAGCGTCATGCGGGCTTCCATGGAGAGTGCGCGAATGGCCTCACCCGCGTACTCGATCACATGCCCCACCGCCCCACCTGCACCAATGCGGCCAATGATGGCCAGAATGATGTCCTTGGCCGTCACACCCGGCGTCAAGGCACCCGTGACCTCGATCCGCATGGTGCGCGGCTGGCGCTGCCAAATGGTTTGCGTGGCTAGCACATGTGAGACCTCGGAGGCACCAATGCCAAACGCCAGCGCGCCCAGGGCACCGTGCGTGGAGGTGTGACTGTCACCACACACCATCAGGCGCCCCGGCTGGGTGAGGCCTTGCTCGGGTGCCACCACATGAATGATGCCTTGACGCGCATCCTGCAAGCCAAAGAACGGAATGCCGGCCTCCCGGCAATCGTTTTCCAGGGCCAGGGCCATGGCGCGCTTTTCCGCATCGGCGATGGTGGACAGGTCACGCCCGATGGTGGGAATGTAGTGATCGGGCGTGCCGAACGTGCGTTGCGGCATCCGCACGGGCAAGCCCTTTTGGCGCAACATTTCAAAGCCCGGTGCCGAACCGTCCTGCACCAGATGGCAATCCACATACAGCAGACACTGGCCATCGTCACGCTGGTGAACCACGTGACGGTGCCAGATTTTTTCAAACAGGGTCAAGGGCCCTTGAGGCATGGTCATCCCTGTGCTCCTCATTCCATGCGCGCGCCAGACTTTTTGACGATGTCCGCGTAACGATGGATTTCCGACTGGATGAACTGCGCAAACTCCTCCGGTGACCCACCACCCACTTCGGCGCCCAGTTCATTCATGCGCGTCAACAGTTCGGGACTGCGCAACACCTCGTTGGTGGCGCTGTTGAGTTGCTGAACCAGCGCCGCCGGCATGCCTGCCGGCCCCATCAGGCCGTACCAGGAGGAGGCATACAAATTGGGCACGCCCTGCTCATCAAAGGTGGGCACGTTGGGCAAGGCCGGGTTACGCTTGCTGGACGCCACGGCCAGTGCCCGCAACTTGCCGCTTTTGACAAAGGGAATGCACGTGGCGGTGTCCAGCATCAATGACACATGCCCGGCCATCAGATCGGCTTCGGCCGGCGCCGTGCCTTTGTAGGGCACATGCAACAACTCCGTCTTGGTGATGCCCATGAACTGCACACCCGCCAGATGCTGGGACGAACCCACGCCTCCCGAGCCATAGGTGAGTTTGTTGGGGTTGCGTTGTGCATAAGCCAGCACATCACTCACCGAGTGAAAAGGCGAGTTGGCCGGTACCACCAGGAAGATCGGCAACGCCGAGACGAAGGCAATGGGCGTGAAATCCTTGATCAGGTCAAACGGCAGCTTGGGATAGAGATGCACGTTGATGGCGTTGGGCGAGATCGAGCCCATCAACAGGTTGTAGCCGTCGGGCTTGGCGCGTGCGGCCATCTCGGTGCCAATGTTGCCTCCTGCGCCCGCGCGGTTATCGATCACCATGGGTTGACCGAGCTTTCGGCCCAGCGGCTCCACCAGCATGCGCGCCGTGGTGTCCACGCCGCCCCCCGGTGGCCACGGCACCATCAAACGAATGGGCTGATTGGGATAGGCCTGTGCCAACGCCATCGGTGCACACATGGCCCCACAGAGTCCCAGGAACGAACGACGCTGCCATTGATTTTTTTTCATGGAACACAAGCCTCCGCTTGATGCAATGCCTGGAGATTAGTACGGGATATTCCGTATCACAAGCCCATGAATCCATCGCACAATCCATGAGAAATACTCATGAGCCGATCCCTCCCGCCCCTCAATGCCTTGCGTGCCTTTGAAGCCGCAGCTCGCTTGCAAAGCCATACGGCGGCCGCCCAGGAGCTGGGCGTGACACAAGGCGCCATCAGTCGCCAGATCCAGGTGCTGGAATCCTGGCTGGCCTGCAAGCTGTTTGTGCGCGATCGGCAAGGTGTGCAAGCCACCGCCGCCGCGCGTGAGCTGTGCGTTCAGGCCACGGCCTGGTTTGATCAGATCGAGCAGGCCACACAGCGCATCAAGTCGCCACGCTCGTCCAGGCAACTGCGCATCAAACTGCCACCTACATTTGCCATCCAGTGGCTGGTGCCCCGCTTGGCCCGGTTCCATGCCCGCCATCCGGAGATCGAGGTGCAGATCACCACCTCACACCATCGCACCGACTGGCACACCGAGGATGTTGACATCTCCATCCGTTCCGAGGCCGACAGTGCCGTCGGCCCGGATGCCATCCGTTTGTTTGCGGAAACCCTGATCCCGGTGTGTGCCCCATCCCTGCTGCGAACGGGCCCCAAGATACGCCACGCCCGTGACGTGCTCAAGCACGAGTTGCTGTGTTCCACCAATCGCCCCGACGACTGGCCGCAATGGTTTGCGGCCACTGGCCTCGACCAGCCGCAACGACCAGCGGGTTTGCAATTTGAAAACGCAGCGCTGGCTTACCAGGCGGCAGCCAACAGCTTGGGCGTGATGATTGCCCTCATGCCCTTTGTCACGGACGCGTTGAATGAAGGTCGGCTCACGTGCCCATTAAAACAACCCGTTCTATTACCCCGGGGCTACTACCTGACCCATTCACCCTTGCGCCCACCATCAACGGTGGTGCGTCACTTCAAGGAGTGGATTGGCGAAGAAGCCCGCGCTTGATCGCGCGGGCTACCCGCTCAAGGATTGGCAAAGCCGTTGGTGCGAATGATCTCTTCCCAGTGCTGCGTGTAGGTGCGCACATGGCTGGCAAAACGCTGAGGCGGCATGTGCACCACGGTGATGCCCATGCTGGTCAACCGCTCTTTGACTTCGGGCTGGGCAATCACCTTGCCGATGGCTTCCGAGTAGCGATCAATCACCGCTTTAGGCGTGCCCGCCGGGGCAAAGAAACCATAGTAGGCCAAGTCTTCAAAGCCCGGCATGCCCAGTTCCGCGAAGGTAGGCACATCGGGCTGGATGGCCTGACGCTTGTCGCCAATCACCGCCACCATGCGGAACTTGCCAGCGTGGATGTTCTCCAGGAAATCGTTCAGGCCTGCCAGGCCAGCGGGCACTTGGTTGCCCAGCATGTCGGCCATCAGCGGCGCACCACCACGGTAAGGCGCGGATTGAATGTCCATGTTGTATTTCTTGGCAATGACCTTGACCAGAAACTCAGGAATGGATGCCGGCGCGGGCACACCGATGGTGCCACGACCATTGCCTTTGTCGCGCACCCACTGGATGTACTCGTTGAAAGTTTTGGCCGGCGTGCCGCCCGCCAGCGCCAGGCCGTTGGCGAAGGTGGCGATGCCCACCACCGGCACAAAATCCTGCAGTGAGTTGTAACCCGGGTTCTTGACCACCTGGGGCAGGATGGAGATGGTGTGGTCGTGCGAGAAGAACAACACGCTGCCATCGGCAGGCGCAGCTTTCAGCGCTTGCGCGGCCAATTGGCCACCTGCGCCGGCACGGTTCTCCACCACCACGTTGGCCCCCAGCGGTTCACGCAACTTGTCGGCCAACACGCGGGCAATGGCGTCGGTGCCACCGCCGGGCGGGAAACCCACCAGCACCTTGATGTTCTGAGGGTCGGCGTGCGCTTGTTGGAACAGGCTGGTCAGGGCCAGCACGGTGGCAGCGGCAAAGGGCTTGAAGTTCATGAAAAAAATTCCCGAGGACAGTCAACGAAAGGATTGTAGAAGCAGGTGATGGGCTGTGAGTGCCCGGGCCTCACGGCGATGCAGCGCCACTGACTTGACGCAAAAAGGACTCGCGACGCGCTGGATCAAACAGCCCGATCAGCGCCGACAACTCGGCCTGCCCCAGTCCGATGGCACTGGCCGTGCGCAGCAGTTGTTGCACGCTGGCGGTCACAGGCAACGGTGCATCGACGTCTTTGGCCACCGCCAGCGCCGTGTCCACATCCTTGAGCATGGTGGCCAGCGCGCCGATGGACTCGGGCTGGGTTTGCAACATGCGAGGCACAAACACCTGCAAGGGTTTGGAATCGGCCCAGCCCCCCGCGAGCGCCTGCGGCAAGCGCGCGGCATCGATGCCATTGCGCTCGGCAAACACCAGGGCTTCAGCGATGGCAGCCACCGTGGTGGAGACAATGACCTGGTTGCACAGCTTGGCGGCTTGGCCGGCCCCGCTGGAGCCCAGGTGCGTGATCTGCGCCGCATAGGCACGTAGCGCGGGTTCTGCGCGTGTCAGGGCAGAGGCCTCCCCCCCCACCATCACCGTCAACCGGCCTTCCCGCACACCGGCCACCCCGCCAGAGACAGGCGCATCCAGCCAGGCCGTCCCGCCCGATTGCATCAGACGCTGTGCCAATTCGCGGGTGGGGCCTGGCGCAATGCTGGAGTGGTCCACCACCCAGGGCAGCCCCGGCGCCTGGGCCACGCCCTCTGGGCCAAACACCACCGATTCCACCGTGGCGGCGTCCATCAGACACATCAGCAAACCGTCCACCCCTTGCGCGGCCTGTGCCGGGGTATCGCACCAACGGGCCCCCAAGGCCACGACGCCATCGGCCTTGGCGCGCGTGCGGTTCCACACCTGCACCTCATGCCCGGCCTGCAACAACCGTCGCACCATGGCCTCACCCATGATGCCCAATCCACAAAACGCCAGTTTCATCGTGTCTTACCTTTCTGGCTGCGTGCGCACGAGATCAGGGACAGCACCGTGAGGCCATTCAACGCAGTCACGCCCCACCGCGATGTGTGACCGCCCCCAAACGAGCCGGCGACACCAGCCGCGCATATTTCTCCAACACGCCCGAGAGTCGTTCAGGGGAGGCAGGCCTGGGCGCTTGCTGGCGCTGTCGCAACGTGGCGTCGTCGACCAGCAGATCCAGCGTGCCGGCTTGCGCGTCCAGTCGGATGCGGTCGCCGTTGTGGACCCAGGCAATCGGGCCACCTTCGGCCGCCTCCGGGCCGATGTAGCCCACCATCATGCCGCGCGTGGCGCCCGAGAAACGCCCATCGGTGATGAGCGCCACTTTCTCGCCCATGCTTTGACCATACAGCAAGGCGGTGACGCCCAGCATCTCGCGCATGCCGGGGCCGCCCTTGGGTCCTTCGTTGCGAATGACCAGCACCTCCCCCGCTTCATAGCGACGTGCCGTGACAGCCTCGAAGGCCTCCTCTTCGTTGTCGAACACGCGTGCCGGACCTTCAAACACCAGTTGCTTCAAGCCCGCCACCTTGATCAAGGCACCATCGGGCGCCAGGCTGCCGCGCAACACCACCACGCCCCCCGTGGGCATGAGTGGCTGAGCGGTAGACACCACCACGCGACCATCGGGCGGCTCGGCCGTGGTCAATTCCTCGGCCAGGGTGCGACCGCTCAGGGTCAGGGTGTCGCCATGCAGATAGCCACCGTCGAGCAAGGCCTTGAGCACGGTGCGAGTGCCTCCAACCCGATGCAGGTCCAGCGCCAAGTACTGACCACCGGGCTGCAAGTTCGCAATCAGCGGCGTGCGCGCAAAAATCTCGGCCACGTCGTCCAGCGTGAACGAGATGCCCACCTCGTGCGCGATGGCGGGCAAATGCAGCCCGGCATTGGTGGAGCCACCGGTGGCTGCGACGGCGGCCGCCGCGTTTTCCAGCGAGCGTCGGGTGATCAGGTCGCGTGGCAACGGGCCGCCCTCGCGCACAATTTGAGTGACACGGCGCCCCGCCTCGCGGGCCATCGCCAGCCGCTGGCTGTACACCGCCGGCATCATGGCCGAGCCGGGCATGGCCAGGCCCAGCGCTTCGGCCACCATGGCCATGGTGTTGGCGGTGAATTGCCCCGGACAAGAGCCCACGGTGGGCGCGCACTGGCGTTCCAGGCCAGCCAGATCCTGCTCGGTCATTTCGCCCGCAATCACCTTGCCCACGGCCTCATAAGCCGTGAGGATGGTGACGTCCTTGCCTTGCCAGTGGCCGGGCAGCATCGCACCGCCATACACAAAGACGCTGGGGATGTTGAGCCGCGCCATGGCCATTAGCACACCGGGGAGTGTTTTGTCGCAGCCCGCGAATCCCACCAACCCGTCATACGCATGTGCAGTCACCACCGCCTCGATGGAATCCGCGATGAGTTCGCGTGAAACCAGACTCATGCGCATGCCCTTGTGGTTCATCGACAAGCCATCCGACACCGACACCGTGGTGAACGGCACCGGAATGCCCTGCCCCGCCGAGACGCCCAGACGAGCGGCATCGGCCTGCGGGCCCAGCGACATGGAGCAGGGCGTGGTCTCGCCTTGCTGGCTCACGATGCCGATCATCGGCTTGCCGAAATCGGTGTCGTCCACGCCCATTGCACGCAGGAAGGCCCGGTGCGGCACACGGGTCAAGCCTTCGACGATGTCGGCGGAGCGCAAGCGTGCAGGGGGAGTGAAGTCGGGTTTCTTGTCGGTCATGGTCGTCGTGTGTCAGGGAGGTATCTCGGGGGTTGGCTTCGGGCAGGGATAACGAGTGCGTGTTGCGCGTGCGGGTCCCAGGCACACAAGGGGAGTGAGCACGACAGACATCTTCTCACGCAGTCTCCTGGGCCGTGGCCAGGCTGGCTCTTACAAACTGTTCAAGGTCATCCTGGTATTTCTGTCGGTCATCGGGCAAGCCCAGCGATCGGGCCAGCGCAAAGTCCACAGTCACGGGCCAGTTGCCAAACTGGGCCTGCAAGGGCGCCTCGGGATCGAAGCGAATGCGGCCAGGGGCCAACGGATCGATCTGTCCCAGCGCAGCGATCAGCGGCTGGATTTGCACCGGCCAGGTCGGGGCATTCACCGCACCTTCGCTGCGATGCTCGGCGCAGATCTTGCGCCAGTCGTCCTCGGGGATCTGGCTCAAGGCCCATAGCTGGTCCACCGTGGTCTCGCGGCTACATAGCCAAAGACACGACTCAGGCCGAACCGGGCTCAACACCTCGCGTCCCTGCAAGGGCTCGCGGATCAAATCGCTGTTGAAGCCGGACAATGCACCGCCGGCTGCACGCGGTCGCACCACCACGCCGGAGAGCCGCAAGCAGCGCCCGTCCAATTCGCCGCGCCGCGACAGGTCATGCATCATGAGTTCCACCATGCGCTTGTGCGCACCGTAACTGAGCTCGGGTCGAATGGGCGTGTGGTCATCCACCTGCGAAGGCAGGCCCGTGCCCCACACGGCAATGGAGCTGGCCTGAATCCAGCGCACGCAGCGCTGGTGCTGCAGCCACTGGTTGCGAGCCAACTCCAGCCCGCGCAGACTGGCCTGCAAGTTGACTTGCTGACCCAGCGCATACTCACGCTCCGCCTGACCGCTGACAATGGCCGCCAGATGAAACACCTGGTCCACCGGTTGTGCAAACACCTGCGCCAGCAACGCGGGGTGTGTGATATCACCTTCAATGACCTCCACACCGTGAACGGGCGCTTGCGTCACGTGCCGATCCGTCAGGACGAGTTGCAACTCGCCGCGTGCGGCGCGTGGTAACAGCCAGCGCGCCAGCAAGCCCTGGCCGATGAAGCCTTGCGCGCCTGTCAAGAGAATGCGGGGCACGGAAATGGACATGGCGCTGCGGGATGTCAGGTGGGTGAATCAAACAGGTATGGTAGCGGTTTACCATAGCAACAGATTGTCCCTGAGGAGTCCTGCCATGAAAGCAGATCTGAACGAACGCATCACCCGCATCGGCCCCGGCACGCCCTGTGGCCAGCTGATGCGGCACTATTGGCAACCCGTGGCCCTGGTGGACGAGTTCAACCCGGCGCTGGACCCGAACATGGCCATCCGCCCGGTCAAGGCCGTCCGACTGCTGGGTCAAGACCTGGTGCTGTTCAAGAACGCCAACGGTGAATACGGCTTGCTTGATCGCGACTGTCCACACCGGGGCGCCGACCTGTCTTTCGGTCGCCACGAAGGCGATGGCCTGCGTTGCCCGTTCCACGGCTGGAAGTTCGACGCCCAGGGCCAGTGCACCGACACGCCCGCCGAGCCCAGCGGCAGCACGCTGTGTCGACACATCCGCCAACGCAGCTACCCGCTGATAGAACGCAGTGGTGTGCTGTTTGCCTGGTTGGGCGAAGAAGGCAGCACCCCGCCACCCTTGCCCGCGCTGGACTGCCTCACGGCCCCCGCCACCCACACCTTCGCGTTCAAGGGCTTGTGGCATTGCAACTGGCTGCAGGCCTTCGAGGTGGGTATCGACCCGGCTCACACCTCGTTCCTGCACCGTTTCTTCTTCGACGAGACGCTGGACAACACCTACGGCCGACAGTTCCGTGGTGCCAGTGCCGGCGATGTGGGCGGCGAGCGCTGGCCGATGACGCGTGTGATGCGCGAGAGCGTGCAACCCGACATCCGCGCCGAAGCCCAGCCCTACGGCATGAAGCTGACCACCCTGCGCCCGCTCACGGCAGACACCACGCACGTGCGCGTGACGCACGCTCTCTTCCCACACACCTTCGTGATTCCACTGTCAGAGACCATGACCATCACGCAGATGCATGTACCGGTGGACGATACCCGCACCTACTGGGTCTCCATCTTCACCAGCTTTGCCGGACCGGTGGACAAAGAAGCCATGCGCAACCAACGCCTGCCCTATGTCACCCTGCCCGACTACATCCCCAAGGCCGGGCGCCATAACCATTGGGGCTTCAACCCCCAGGAGCAGGCCACACGCACCTACCTGGGCATGGGCGAAGACGACATCAACGTCCATGATCAGTGGGCTTGCGAGAGCATGGGTCCCATCCAGGACCGCACGCGTGAGCACCTGGGCACCAGTGATCGCGCCATCATGCTCAACCGCCGCCTGTTGCAACAAGCCATCGACGATGTGCAGGCTGGCCGCACGCCGCTGGGCATGGCGCAGGCCGAGGTGGCGTCCACACGCCTGGGACCGGACACGGTGGATGGCATTGCCCCCGCGCAAGCCTGGGAAGACTGGTGGCGAGCGGCCGTCCGCGCCAAGCGTGATGCAGCGCCCTGGGATGCCAGCCTGGCCCAAGCGGAAACCCGCACGTGAGCACACACGCTGACACGCCAGCGTTGGCCGAATTGCGTCGACGCATCAAAGACAGCTCACTCGAGCTGATCCGTTTCGCCTGGTGTGATCCGCACGGCATGTTGCGTGGCAAGACACTCACCCGCACGGCGGCACTGCAGGCGTTGCAACAAGGCGTGGGCATGGTGAGCACGCTGATGCTCAAGGACACCTCGGACCGCACGGCCTTCAAGGTGTTCGAGCCAGGATTGGAACAAACCCTGCCCGGTTTTGGCTACGCCAACAACCTGCTGCTGCGGCCCATCCCTGAGCGATTTCAGGTGCTGCCCTGGACCGAGGCCACCGGCTGGGTGCAATGTCAACCCGTGTTTGCCGACGGCACGCCCGTGCCCTACGACACTCGGGCACAACTGCAACGCGCGCTTGCGCGTTTGGCATCGCAAGGGCAGGGCATGGTGTGTGGCCTGGAAATTGAATTTCACATTTACCGCTTGCGCGATTCACAGCACGGCACACACCTTGACCCGCACCAAGCCGCCTGGCCAGGCTTGGCGCCCGAGGTGAGTCTCATTCACCCCGGCTACAACCTCTTGTCCGAAAGCTGGTACGACATGGCCGAGGAGCCCTTGCGCATCGTTCAGCACACGGCACAGGCCCTGGGCATGCCACTGACTTCGCTGGAAATCGAGCTGGGTCCCAGTCAGGTGGAAGCCGTGTTCGACGCCACCGATGCGCTCACTGCGGCCGACAACATGGTGCTGTTTCGCAGCGCCGTGCAACAGGCGTTGCGACGCGCGGGCTACCACGCCACGTTCATGTGTCGACCACCCTTTGAACAAATCATGTCCAGCGGCTGGCATTTGCATCAATCGTTGGTGCATCTCGACACCGGTCGTAACGCTTTCATGCGAGCAGCGTCCGCCCCCGACAGCGGCAGGCGCGAGGCCAGCCACACGCTGAGCGAACTGGGGCAAGGCTATCTGGCCGGGCTGTTGCAGCATGCCAAAGGGATGACCGTGATGTGCACCCCCACGGCCAATGGGTTTGGTCGGTTTCGCCCCAACGCGCTGGCGCCGCAATCCATTCTGTGGGGTTTTGACAATCGAGGAGCCATGCTGCGGGTCATTGGTGGTGCGGGCGATGCCGCCACGCGCATCGAAAACCGGCTGGGTGAGCCTGCGGCCAATCCGTATTTGTATATGGCCGCCCAGATTCATGCCGGCTTGTCTGGTGTCTCCCAGGGATTGCGTGCACCGCTGGCCACCGAATCGCCGTATGCTGCAGATGGCGACCCCAAGCTTCGCATCCCCACCAACCTGCGGGACGCCTTGCAGGCGCTGTCCGTCGACACGGCCATGACGCACGGCTTTGGGGAAGATTTCATTCGTTACTACACGGCCATCAAGATGGCGGAGCAGCAACGATTCGAAAACGCCGAAGACGCCGTCGAATTTCAACGACGAGAGTATTTCAGCCGCATCTGAGCCTGGCGCGTCACGCCTGTGCGCGTTGCGCCCGATGGGCCGTGGCCATGCGCACTGCCAACTCAAACGCATTGCGCATGGCCTGCACATTCGCCACGCCTTTACCCACGATGTCATAGGCTGTGCCGTGCGCCGGCGTGGCGATGGGCACCGGCAAACCGCCGTGCACCGTGACGCCACGCTCAAAGCCCATGAGCTTCATCGCAATCTGGCCTTGATCGTGGTACATGGTGACCACGCCGTCATACCCGCCCTCGGCACGGATGGCGCGCACAAAGGCGGTGTCCGCCGGGAACGGGCCATCGGCCGGATAGCCTAGCGCGGCAGCGGCTTGTACACCCGGCGTGATGATGCGTCCTTCCTCATCCCCGTAGTTGCCGTTGTCACCGTTGTGCGGATTGAGACCGCACACCGCCACGCGTGGCTGTGCGATGCCGGCGGCGCGAAGCGCCTCGGTCATCATGCGAATGGCATCCACCACCTTGTCGGAGGTGAGCAGACTGTTGACGTCACGCAAGGCCACATGGGAAGTCACACGTGCGGTCCAGAGTTTTTCCAGCACGTTCAATTCACCGCACACGCCCTTGTACTGCAGCCTCTCGGCGAACCAGCGCAGTTCGTCCTCCTGGTGCATGCCGCCCAAGCGCAGCGCCGTTTTGTTGAGCGGTGCAAAACACAAACCATCGGCGGCACCCGCCTGCATCAACTCCAGCCCCTTGGCCAGGCCTTGCAGCATGTAGTGGCCATTGGCTTGCGTGGCCTGTGACGGTGCAAAGGGTGCCGTATGACGCCCCGACCACTCCACCACCTCCACACCCGCAGGCGCTTGCACCTGCCCCTCCTGTGCAATCAGCAGAATGCGCGCTTGCTGCAGACATTCGGGAAGAGCCAGCAGCTTGCCAACCAATTCAGAACCAATACCGGCCGGGTCGCCGGTGAACAATGCAATCGTAGGACGGGTCATATCAGGGGTTGCCAACAAAATATTGAGGAACAGAGGTGGTGAACCAGGGTACGTAGGTGATCAGCATCAGCGTCAGCACCAGCGGCACATAGAACGGCAGCATTTCGCGCAGCACGTCCTTCATTTTCACCTTGGCGATGTCGGCCACCAGATACAGCGACAAGCCCATGGGCGGCGTCACCAGGCCAATCATTAGATTGAAAACCACCACCATGCCCAGGTGAACCGGGTCCACACCCGCCGCCACCAGCGGCTTGGCAATGATGGGGGCAATGACCAGAATGGCCGTGGTGCTGTCGAGGAACATACCCACCACCAGCAACATCACATTGACGATCATCAACAACACATAGGGGTTGGTCGAGATCGACATCAGGCCTTGGGTGATCTGCTGCGGAATCATCTCCACCGACAAAATCCAGCCAAACAGCGAGGCAATCGACACAATCAGCAGCAGCCCCGAGGTGGCGCGAATCGTTTCAAACGACGCATCGATCAAGCCCTTCCAGGTCAACTGCTTGTAGTACAGCCAACCGATCAACAGGGTGTAGGCCACTGTCACCGATGCAATTTCGGTGGGCGTGAAAAAGCCCACCAGCATGCCCACCGTCAAAATCACCGGCGCAGCCAGTGCGGGCATGGCCGGCCACATGTCGCGCCAGAATTCAGCCATGGTGGGCCACCGCGGCGCGCGCGGGTAGCCACGGCGATACGCCAGCCAGGCGGCCATCAGCATCAGCATGGCGGTACACAACAAGCCCGGCAAGATGCCCCCCAGCAACAGTTGCAACACCGAGGCACCGGTCACCGTGCCGTAAATGATGAGCGGAATACTGGGCGGGAAAATCGGTCCGATGATGGCGGATGAACACGTCACCGCGCAAGCAAACGGCGTATGAAATCCCTTGGACTTCATTGCGTCGATCTCGATGCGTCCCAGGCCACCGATGTCCGCCAAGGCGGACCCTGAAATCCCTGAAAACACCAGACTGCCAAAAATGTTGACTTGCGCCAAGCCACCCGGCATGCGACCCACGGCCGTGTCCGCAAAACGATAGATGTAGTTGGAAATACCGGTGCAGTTCATGAGACTGCCCACAAACAAGAACACAGGCACCGCAATCAGCGGGAAGGAGTCCAGGGAGTACAGCATCCGCTGGGCCACCATGTCAGCCGGCAGGCCATTGGCCATGAGATAGACCAGACAGGGAATGCCCAGCGCCAGCACCACCGGAAATCCCAGCAGAAACAGGCACAGGAACGAAGCAACGACGAGATATCCAGTCACGACAGACTTTCAGGTGAGGTTGGTGCTTTTGGCCATGGCATGGCCGGCACGCCAACGTTCCAGGAACACCACGAAGGTCTCCAGCGCCAGCAAGCCCGCCCCCAACGCCAGCGGCGCCATGAACAGCGGGAACGGCATCTCCAGGGTGGCGGTCTGGTTGTCCAGATTGCGAGAGATGGTGACCACGGCAAACACGGACACCGTGGCAAAGAACACGGTACCAGCGCCTTCGATCAGCAATTGCACGAACCAGCGCAAGCGCTCTGGCAGGAAGGCCTGCACCTCCTCCATCCGGATCTGTCCACCTTCCACCGTGACGTAAGACGCCGCCAGGAAACACAGACAGATCAGGAAATATCGCGCCAACTCCTCCGCACCACTCATGGGCAAGACAAAGACACCGCGCATGATGACCTGCGCCAGCGGCGTGATGATGAGCAGTGCCAACAGCAGCAGGCTCAGGCCGCGCACGGCGGCGCGGATGGCGTGAAGAACAGCGCGCATGGGTTTACTTGACTGCGCGGATCTGCTCGATCAGCGTGGACCACTCGGGGAAGTCCTTGTTCACCTGGGCCAGCACGCTCTTGCGGAACGCCTCCAGATCCAGACCATCCTTGGCTTCCACAAACACCATGCCCTTGGCTTCCAGGTCCTTGCGGTACTTGGCGGCGGTGTCGCGGTCCCAGGCCAGGGTTTTCTGTCCCACCTCGGCCATGGTGTCTTCCATGATCTTGCGGTCTGCTGCGGGAATGCCCTGCCAGATGCGCTCGTTGATGAACACGGACAACACCGACTGCATGTGGTCCGTCATCATCACGTACTTCTGCACTTCGTACAGCTTGAGGTTGTAGATGTTGGGCAGCGGATTTTCCTGCCCCACCACCAGTCCGGTGGCCAAGGCCGTGGCCAACTCGGAGACTTCAACAGGCGTGGCCACCGCCCCCATGCCGGCAATCATGGACGACCACAGCTTGACCGGCACACCCCGGTACTTCTTGCCCGCCATGTCTTTGGGCGACAGCACTTTTTCTTTGGACGTCAACTGACGCGCGCCCTGGAAGAAGCTGCCCACGATGCGCATGCCGCCCTTCTCCACCAGCTGGCGGTTGACGTCTTGCAAGGCGGGGGAGATGCGTGCATCGGTGGCGCGCAGGCTGTGCGCGGCGTCGCGGTACACAAAGGGGGTGTTGAACACCGCCGTGGCCGGAAGAATTTTGCCCAGCGAGGCGAAGTCATGGTGGCCCATGGCGATGGCGCCCGACTTGATGCCGTCCACCATTTCACCCACGCCACCCAGTTGCGAGTTGGGGAACACCTGGATTTCGATGCGACCCGCGGTGCGCTCTTTGACCAGCTTGGCCACTTCTTCGGCGTACAGGGTTTGCGGCGCGTTGGCCACGCCCACGTGCGCGTAGCGCAACTTGGTCTGGGCTTGCGCCCAACCGGTGGCCAGCAGCCCCAGCGTGCTCAGGCCGGCAGCGATCCAGAATTTGTTCAAACGTTTCATGGCAGTCTCCTTGGTGTGTGAGGTGTGATGGTGAGAATGAGCAATCAAGCGTGAAGGCAGGTCAGGTTCGTAGCTCATAGATCTTGAGCACTGCCGAGGTGTCCAGCTCGGCATGTCCCAAGTGAACCAGCCACCGATACAGGGTTTGTGCCTGCGCCGTCATGGGCGTGGGCAGCTTCAATCGGCCGGCATAGGCCAGCACCATGTCCAGGTCTTTCAAGAGCTGACGGGCGTACCCGCGTGGCTCAAAGTCGCGCGCCAGCATGCGCGGCACAATTTGTTGGAACAGCACGCCGTCTGCGTGGCCGCCCGCCAGGGCTTGTGGTAGCAAGGCTGCATCGATACCCGCGTGCTCGGCCACCAGCACGGCTTCGGCCATCACCGCATGCAGGCAGCCAACGATGAGCTGGTTCAGCATCTTGGCCACCAGTCCACTGCCCGGCGGCCCCACCACCGTGAAACGGGCTGACACAGCCGACATCAAGGCTTGCACGCGGGCCACGGCCTCAGCCTGACCACCGGCCATGACCGTGAGACTGCCTTGCCCCGCCGCTACCGGTCCACCAGAGACCGGTGCATCGATCCAGTCGCAGCCGATGTCAGCCAGGCGTTGAATGAAGCCATGCGCTGCGTCCAGCTCAATCGTGGAAAAGTCCACCACCACTTGCGGCGGTCGCAAGCAATCCAGCAGTCCATCCCGTCCCAGCACCACGTCACGCATGGCGTCGGTGGTGGGCAAGTTGAGCAAGACCACCTCTGCCCCCGCACAGGCTTCACGAATGGATGCGCAGGGCAGAACACCATGTGTAGCCGCTGCTTCACAGGCCTCGGGGCGGATGTCGTATCCCTGCACCGTGTAGCCCTTGGACACCAGGTGCCTTGACATCGGGCCACCCATCAGGCCCAGTCCGATATAGCCCAGGCGTGGCAAGCTCATGTGTCAAGCTCCATGTCGTAAATGCGGATGGCATTACGTCGGAACAATGCATCCTGCGCCACCACCCCCAGCGAAGCGGTGATCGTCTCGAACCCGCTGAAGATGTCGTCGAAAGTGCCACACAGGCTGTCCACCGGAAAGTTGCTGGCGAACATGCAACGATCCACACCGAAGGCCTCGATCAGCGTCTGCACCACCTCGCGGTTGTTGTCCGCCGTCCATGCCTGACCCGGCACACCGATGCCCGAAATTTTCATGAACACCTGAGGCCAGCGGCTGATGGATTGCACGGCGTCACGCCAACGGGCCAACCCTTCGCGTGAGCGATCCGCCGGCAAGCCCGCATGATTGATGATGATGGGCGTGGCAGGGTGCCGCTCCAGCAGCGCTTGCGCTTCATGAAGATGCCACCAGGGTGTTTGCAGGTCAAAGCGCAGGCCCAGCTCCGCCAAAGCGGCGTAGCCGCGTTGCCAGTTCGGGTCGAGCATGCCGCCTGGTGCGGTCATGTCCGGTTGCGGGTTGGCGCGTGGCTTGTGCCGAACACTGCGCACAAAGGCATGTGCACATTGCGCGGCCAGCCGCTCAGGCGCATTCGGCGCATCCAAGGGCACATGGGCCACGGCCACCGTGGGCAGACCGCCGGTACGGCGCAACTCATCCACAAACGCCATCTCTCCCGTTGAATCGGCCGGGTCCCACTCGGTCTCCACGTACACCGAGCCCTGCATCTCGTAGCGCGCGCTGTCGCGCAGGTAGTCGGCATGAAGATAGTTGCGGCGAATGGCCTGATAGGCGCCATACCGAAACGCCTGCGGCGGATCGTCGCGCAGCCAGGGGTGGTAGTTGCGCTGCACATCCCACAAATGGTGGTGCGCATCCACGATCCGTCGTCGAGGATGGGCAGGGGCGCTGTTGTGCGGAACCATGAGCCGTTATCCGTAATTACGGATTATGTTAGAGTGCGACTATCATTCCATCATCATGGTTAACCCTTCCAAACAGGCACCCACTGACACCTCGGCGGCGGCCGCGCCCATCGAGCGACTGACCCTGCACGAGGAAGTCACAAACCGGCTGCGTGACATGATCGTCGAGTCACAACTCAAGCCGGGTGAGCGCATCCAGGAAATGGAACTCGCCCAGCAGTTGCGCGTCTCACGCACCCCCATCCGTGAAGCCATCAAGGTGCTGACCTCGGAAGGACTGGTTGAACTACTCCCCTTGCGTGGCGCCATCGTGAAGTCGTTCAGCGCCAAGGATGCGCGTGACATGCTGGACGTGATTGCCCAACTGGAAGAATACGCAGGCCGACGCGCCTGTGATGCCAGCGACGAACAGATCCAGTCCATCCTGGACCTGCATGAGCGCATGCGCGAACACCATCTGCGTGGCGAGCGACCGGCCTACTTTGCGTTGAACCAGCAGATCCATGGCGAGCTGATCGCCTTGGCGGACAACGACACCCTGAGCATGACGCATGCCCTGCTCAGCAAGCGCATGCGCAGCTTGCGCTACAGCGGCAACAGCGAACCCGGCAACTGGGCCACAGCCTTGGCCGAACACGACACCATGATGCGCGCCCTGGCTGCGCGAGACCGTGACGCACTGGCACACGCCATGGGGGAACATATTCGCAACACCTGGCCGCGCGTCCGCCATATCCTGAACGACACCCCGGACACGGACACACCCCCCGTGTCCGATGCGGCTTAAGAGGACTGAGGCAGCCCCGCCAGGGCGGCCAGCAGCGGCTGGGTGGTCACGACCAGACCACCCTCAGAGGATCAATCAATTTTGATCTGAGCAGCCCGAATCACGGCACGCCAGCGCTCCGCGTCTTCGCGCATCCACTTGTCCATCTCTTCAGGCGTGTTGCCCACCGGATCCGCGCCGGCTTCCGTGTATTTGCGAATCATCTCGGGCGTTTTGAGAATGTCCGACACCATTTGGGCCACCTTGCGCGTGATGGTCACGGGCGTGCGCGGCGGGGCCACGATGCCGAACCAGGTCACCGCCACCACACCCGGCACCACTTCATCGACGGTGGGCAACTGCGGATGCGCAGGCAGGCGTTTGGGGCTGGTCACGGCCAACACGCGCAGCTTGCCATTGCGCACATGGTTCATGCCGGCCGCCACGTTGCCAAACATCACCTGCACATGGCCCGCCAGCAAGTCCGCCACGGCCGGTGCATCGCCCTTGTAGGGCACATGCTGGATCTTCAACCCGGTTTTGAGTTTGAACAGTTCTGCCGTGAGGTGCGCGGTGGAACCGTTGCCCTGCGAGGCATAGCTCAACCGGTCTGGATGGGCCTTGGCGTAGGCCAGGAATTCCTGCAAGGTATTGACCGGCAGGGAGGGATGCACAAACAAGGCATTGGGCACGGTAGCCATCACCGTGATGGGGGCAAACTTGCTGGGGTCGTGGTTCAGCTTGGGGTACAGGCTGGGGTTGACCGTGAGCGCGGGCGGCGGTGCGGCCAGCCAGGTGTAGCCATCGGGTTCGGCGTTGTAGACGTACTCCGCGCCAATGTTGCCGGCAGCCCCCGGCCGGTTCTCCACCACCACGGGCTGCGACAACCGTTGCGACAAGGCCTCTGACAGCATGCGCGGCAAGTTGTCCGCGGTGCCACCCGCCGGATTGGGCACGATGACGCGGATGGGCCGCGAGGGCCACTCAGGCGTCTGCGCCTGAAGGGGCAAAGCGACGCAGGCCCAAGTGCCCACGGCCACCAGCGCTTTCAACATGTTTTGCATGCAGGGTGTTGTCATGAACCGCTCCTCAAAGGGGAATCACCATCAGGGTTTCAACGGCGCGCGAGTCATACACCAGGCGTCGTTGTGCAAAGCGAGGCTCGGGGCCTTGCAGGTCAATCAGGTCATGGCACTCGCCGCTGGCAAAGAGCATGCTGTCACCCATCAGTTCCATCGTGCGCACCACCGCAAAGCAGGAGCGCACCTGCAGCCAGCCCGACGCTTCTTGCCCGATGACTTGAATGCCGCTGATCACATGGCGATAACTCTGCGGCTGATAGATGTTGGCCAACCGCATGGACTTGATGCGGTCACGCAATTGCGCGGCACTGTGCGCGTCAATGATGGCCATGGGCAAACCACGGTCATGGTTGAAGCGCGAGGTCACGGTGTAGCGTCCATCAGGCCGCATG
>VEQI01000021.1 GCA_018883305.1 Limnohabitans sp.
GTGTGGATCACCCCGGACGCCGAATCCAGTGCTGGGCCTGGCCCGGGACGTTTCCCGGGTGGTGCTGCGGCCGCCTGGCGCTCGGGCGGAGGTCGTCCACAACCGGTGAGTGTGGGGGAAGTCAAGCAACTCGACCTGCGTCAAACCGTGAGTGCCATTGGCACGCTCACCGCACTCAACACCGCCGTGGTGCGGGCCAAGGTGGACGGTGAACTCAAGGCCTTGCGTTTCGCTGAGGGGCAGATGGTCGCGGCAGGTGCTGTGCTGGCGGAAATTGATGCTCGCACCTATGAGGCTCAACTGGCCCAGGCCAAGGGGCAGCTAGAGCGCGATGCCGCCCAACTGCGCAATGCGCAACTGGATCTCAAGCGCTACCGGGATCTGCTCAGCCAGGATGCCATTGCCCGTCAACAAGTGGATACGCAGGAAGCCTTGGTGCGCCAGCTGCAGGGCACGGTGCAAGCCGATCAGGCCCAGGTGGACAACGCCACACTGCAGTTGTCCTACACCCAGGTCACGGCCCCCATCAGCGGGCGTCTGGGCCTCAAACAGGTTGAGTTGGGCAGCCTGGTGCGCGCGGGGGATGCGGCAGGTCTGGTCACTATCACACAAACCCAGCCCATGGCGGTGTTGTTTGCGGTGCCTGAAGCTTATGTGCCCCTGATTCAGCGCAAGCTCAGGGCCGGTCAGTCGCTGGCGGTGCAGGCCTGGGACCGGGAACTGAAGGAAAAGCTGGCTGAAGGGCAGGTCACCACCACCGACAATGCCATCGACCTCAACACCGGCACCCTCAAGCTCAAGGCCTTGCTGGACAACCGCGATGGGTCGTTGTTTCCCAACCAGTTTGCCAATATCCGCTTGCAACTGGACACACTGAAGGACCAACTGAGCGTGCCTGTGACGGCGGTGCAGCGCGGCTCGGTGGGCACCTTTGTGGTGGTGGTGCAGGCCGATGGCTCGGCGCAGATCCGCACCGTGGAGCTGGGGGCGGTGGATGGGGAGTGGCAGGCGGTCAAAGGCAAGCTGCAAGCCGGTGAGCGGGTGGTGACCGACGGCGCCGATCGCCTGCGTGATGGCAGTCGCGTGGAGGTACGCAACACGGTGACGCCGCCCTTGCCCAGCCAAAGTGCCATGCTGGGGGGGGCACAGGCGGTCAAGCCCGAAGCAGCGAAATCGAAGACGGACAAGGTGGGCACTTCGTCTGCCCAGGCGGGTGCACGTGATGCCACGCCACCCGGACCCACTGCAGCCGCTGGCTCAGGTGGAGCCGGCGGTCCTGGGGCCTCAGGTGGCCGTCCCCCCTGGATGGATCGACTTCCCCCCGAGGTGGTCGAGAAGGTCAAGAACATGAGCCCCGAGGAGCGTCGCGCCTTTTTCCAGAAGATGCGCGAGCAACGCGGTGGCGGTGGCCAATGACTCGGCAGCCCCTTCACCCGGATTTGGCATGAACCTCTCGCGGCTTTTTATCCTGCGGCCAGTGGCCACCTCCTTGTTGATGGTGGCGGTGCTGCTGGTGGGCGCGCTGGCTTACCGCTTGCTGCCCATTGCCTCCTTGCCGCAGGTGGACTACCCCACCATCCAGATCACCACGCTGTATCCCGGAGCCAGTCCGGATGTGGTGACCTCGTCCATCACCGCCCCGCTGGAGCGTCAGTTCGGCCAGATGCCTGGCCTGGACCAGATGAGCTCGGTCAGCTCGGGTGGGGCTTCCTCCATCACCTTGCGCTTTTCACTGGACGTGACGCTGGATGTGGCCGAGCAGCAGGTGCAGGCCTCGATCAATGCCGCAGCCAACCTGCTGCCCAACGACCTGCCCATGCCGCCCGTGTACAGCAAGGTCAACCCGGCCGATGCGCCGGTGCTCACGCTGGCCATCAGTTCACCCACCTTGCCCATCACCCAGGTGCACGACGTGGTTGAGAACCGTCTGGCACAACGCTTGTCGCAGGTAGCGGGTGTGGGGCTGGTGAGCATTGCGGGCGGGCGCCGTCCAGCCGTGCGGGTGCAGGTCAACCCATTGGCGCTGGCTTCTGCTGGTTTCTCGCTGGAGGATGTGCGCACCGCGATCACCCAGGCCAACGTCAACATGGCCAAGGGCAGCTTTGATGGACCCGCACGGGCGTCCACCATCGATGCCAATGACCAGTTGCGCTCGGCGACCGACTACGCCAACCTGATCATCGCCTTTAAGAATGGCAACCCCTTGCGCCTGCGCGATGTGGCCACGCTGGTGGATGCGCCCGAAAACCTGCGATTGTCTGCCTGGGCAAACACCTCGCCTGCCATCATTCTCAACATCCAGCGTCAACCGGGCGCCAATGTGATCGAGACGGTGGACCGCATCCACAAGTTGCTGCCCACGCTGCGCACCACCTTGCCCGATGCGCTGGACCTGCAGGTCATGAATGACCGCACGGTGACGATTCGCGCCTCGGTGCGGGATGTTCAATGGGAATTGATGCTGGCGATTGCGCTGGTGGTGATGGTGATCTTTGTCTTCTTGCGCAGCGCCTCGGCCACGCTGATTCCCAGCGTGGCCGTGCCCTTGTCGCTGGTGGGCACTTTTGGTGCGATGTACCTGATGGGGTTTTCCATCAATAACCTCACACTCATGGCGCTCACCATTGCCACGGGCTTTGTGGTGGACGATGCCATCGTGATGATCGAGAACATCGCGCGCCATGTGGAAGCTGGCATGCGGCCCATGCAGGCAGCCCTGGAGGGCGCGCGCGAGATTGGGTTCACCATCATCTCGCTCACTTTCTCGCTCATCGCGGTGCTGATACCGTTGCTGTTCATGGGCGATGTGGTGGGGCGGTTGTTTCATGAATTTGCCATCACACTCGCGGTGTCGATTTTGATCTCAGCGGTGGTGTCTCTGACCTTGACGCCGATGATGTGCGCGCGGTTGTTGCGCCATCGGGAAGCGCAGACGCCAACGCTGCTGATGACCGATGCGTCTGGGACCCCCACTGCGCATGCATCCACTCCGCTGTCCGCAGCCACCCAGGATTGGTCTGCACGCACGGGGGCCGCCATCGACCGATTGATCGAGCAATACGGTCACGCCTTGCGCTGGGTGCTGGACCGTCCACGTGCCACGCTGGGCGTGTTTGGGGGCACGCTGCTGCTCACCGTGCTCTTGTATCTGTGGGTGCCCAAAGGATTCTTCCCGCTGCAAGACACCGGGGCCTTGCAAGTCATCACCGAGGGCACGCAGTCCACCTCGTTTGCCGCCATGTCCGAGCGTCAGCAAGCCTTGGCTGCGGAGTTGCTGAAAGACCCGGCAGTGAGTCAACTCACCTCGTTCATCGGCATTGACGGGCAGAACAACAGCCTCAACACCGGCCGCATGCTGGTGACCCTGGTGCCCAAGGCAGAACGAGATGCCTCACCCGCACGTATCCTGGAGCGCCTCACTCAAGCCAGTCAGCGCGTGCAGGGCATGACCGCCTACATCCAGCCGGTGCAAGACCTCACCATCGAAGACCGCGTGTCGCGCACGCAGTATGCATTCATGCTCAGTGGCCCCGACCCGCAGTCCCTGGCCATCTGGTCTAACCGCTTGTTGGAGCGTCTGCGTCAATTACCCGAGTTGTCCGAAGCGGTCAGCGATTTGCAAGACCAGGGCCTGCAAGCCTATGTGCGCATCGACCGCGAAGCGGTGGGACGCTTGGGTGTCTCGGTGGCGGCCATCGACAACACCTTGTACAACGCCTTTGGGCAACGCCTGATTTCCACCATCTTCACCCAGAGCAACCAGTACCGGGTGGTGCTGGAGGTGGCGTCCACCAATGGCTTGGGGTTGAGTGCGCTGGAGCGGTTGTATGTGCCCTCCACCAACGGTGTGCAGGTGCCGCTCAGTGCTGTGGCTCAGGTGGTGGAGCGGCCAGCCACCCTGGGGGTGATGCACATGGGGCAAATGCCGGCCGTCACGATTTCTTTCAGCCCGCGACCTGGTGTGTCACTGGGCGAGGCAGTGCAGGCGATTGAGTCAGCGCAGCGCGAGTTGCTGGCGCAAGGCCTGCCACCCAGCATCGAAACCCAGTTTCAAGGCGCGGCCTTGGCGTTTCAGGCATCACTGGCCAACACGTTGTGGCTCATTCTGGCGGCGGTGGTCACGATGTACATCGTGCTGGGGGTGCTGTATGAAAGCTACATCCACCCCATCACCATCCTGTCCACTTTGCCGTCGGCGGGCGTGGGGGCGTTGCTCGCCTTGGGCGTGTCCGGGCTGGAGCTGGGCATCATCGCGGTGATCGGCATCATCCTGTTGATCGGCATCGTGAAGAAGAACGCCATCATGATGATCGACTTCGCGCTGGAGGCGCAGCGTCACCAGGGCTTGCCTCCGCGCGAGGCCATCATCCAGGCATGCCTGCTGCGCTTTCGCCCGATCTTGATGACCACCTTGTGTGCCTTGCTCGGTGCCTTGCCTCTGATGCTGGGCCAGGGGGTGGGTAGCGAGTTGCGTTCGCCTCTCGGTGTCACCATGGTGGGCGGCTTGATCGTGAGTCAGCTGATGACGCTGTTCACCACACCGGTGATCTACCTGGCCTTTGCGCGCTGGGTTCGCATCGAGCCGGTGCGTGAGGATGCCTGAGGTGAATGTTTCTGCGCCCTTCATTGCCCGCCCGGTGGCCACCATGCTGCTGACGCTGGCCGTGGCATTGGCGGGGCTGCTGGCGTATTTCCATTTGCCGGTAGCACCGTTGCCGCAGGTGGAATTTCCCACCATCTCGGTGCAGGCCTCGTTGCCCGGGGCCAGCCCCGAGACCATGGCCGCCACGGTGGCCACGCCGCTGGAGCGCGCACTGGGCGCCATTGCCGGTGTGACGGAAATGACTTCGTTCTCCTCGCAGGGCAACACGCGGGTGACCCTGCAGTTTGAACTCGACCGCGACATCAATGGCGCAGCCAATGATGTGCAGGCCGCCATCAATGCGGCCAGGCCCTTGCTGCCCACGGGCATGCCCAGCAACCCGACCTATCGCAAGGTCAACCCGGCGGACGCGCCCATCATGATCCTGGCGCTGACCTCGGACACCATGACCCGTGGCCAGATGTATGACGTGGCTTCCACCGTGTTGGCGCAGCGATTGGCGCAGGTGGACGGGGTGGGGCAGGTGACGTTGGGGGGCGGTGCTTTGCCGGCGGTACGCATCGAGCTGGATCCTGAACGTCTAACCTCGCATGGCTTATCGCTGGAGAACGTGCGCGCGGCCGTGGTGGCGCACAACACCAACCGGCCCAAAGGGGTGGTGGAAGACGGTGACCGCGCCTGGCAGATCGAGGCCAACGACCAGGCGCGAACAGCCTCTGACTACGCCCCACTCATCCTGCGCTATCGTGAAGGCCGCGCCGTGCGTTTGGGCGATGTGGCTGAGGTGGTCGACTCGGTGCAGGACTTGCGCAACTACGGTACAGCGGATGGCAAGCCGGCCATTCTGCTGATTCTCAACAAGCAGCCCGGCGCCAACGTGATCGAGGCAGTGCAACGCGTGCGCGCCTTGCTGCCCCGATTGCAGGCAACCATTCCCGAATCCATCCAGATGGAGATCGTGTCTGATCGCACGCCTTCGCTGAAGGCATCCATCCTGGAAATCCAGCGGGCGTTGGCCATGTCGGTGGCGCTGGTCGTGTTGGTGGTGGGGTTGTTTTTGCGCCGACTGCGCGCGGCGGTCATCCCCAGCGTGGCGGTGCCAGTGTCATTGGCTGGGGCGTTCGGGGTCATGTACCTCATGGGCTACAGCCTCAACAATCTCTCGCTCATGGCGCTCACCATCGCCACCGGCTTTGTGGTGGACGACGCCATCGTGGTGCTGGAAAACGTGACGCGCCACATGGAACGCGGTGCCTCACCGTGGCAGGCCGCGCTGGCGGGTTCGCGCGAAATTGGTTTCACGGTCATTTCCATCAGCTTGTCACTCATTGCCGTGTTCATCCCCATATTGCTGATGGGCGGAGTGCTTGGGCGTTTGTTTCAGGAATTTGCAATTGTGCTGTCAGCAGCCATTCTGATTTCGCTCGTGGTGTCGCTCACCACCACCCCCATGATGTGCGCTGGTTTGTTGCGCCCTGAGCCGCCGCGGCATGGACGCAGGCGTTTGCGCTGGTCGTTGTGGTACCGGCGCTCACTGGCCTGGTCGTTGCGGCATGGGCCGGTGCTGTGGCTTATTTTGCTGGCGGTGATTGCGCTCAACGTGAGCCTGTACCGCAGCATTCCCAAAGGCTTTTTTCCGCAGCAAGACACGGGTCGCATCTTCGGCTCGATCCGCGCTGATCAAAGCTCGTCGTTCCAGGCCATGCAGCAGCGTCTGGACACGTTCATTAAAATCGTGCGCGACGATCCTGCGGTGGCCAACGTCACCGGTTTCACCGGCGGCGGTCAGCGCAACGCGGCCCAGATGTTTGTGTCGCTCAAGCCTCGCACCGAGCGTGATGCGAGCGCGGATCAGGTGGTGGCACGGCTGCGTGGCAAGCTGGCACGAGAGCCTGGGGCCCGATTGTTTCTGGTGCCGGGGCAGGACATTCGTATTGGCGGTCGGCAGTCGAGCTCGCAGTATGAGTACACCTTGAAGGCGGATGAACTGCGCGAGTTGCGCGAATGGGAGCCGCAGATCCGGCGTGCATTAAGTCGTTTGCCGCAGCTCGAAGACATCAACACCGACTACGAGGACCGAGGTTTGCAAACCTCGCTGGTGATTGACCGTGACGCGCTGGCGCGTCTGGGCCTGACCATGCGCGATGTGGACACCGCCTTGCAAAACGCCTACAGCCAACGCCAGGTGGGCGTCATCTACAACCCCCTGAACCAGTATCGCGTGGTGCTGGAGTTGGCCCCCGCACACTTGCAACGCGATGATTCGCTGGCCCGCATGCAATTCATCAACAGTCAGGGGCAGGCCGTGCCGCTTTCTGCGTTTGCCCGGATGGAGTTGACCAACACCGCACTGACCGTCAGCCATGAAGGCGGTGTGCCCTCGGACACCTTCAGCTTCAGTCTGGCACCGGGTGTGTCGCTGTCCGAGGCGACGCAGGCCATTCGCGATGCCATGGCTGAACTCAAGACACCCGTGTCCATTCGCGGCAGTTTTTCCGGCACGGCCAATGCGTTTCAAAAATCGCTGGACACACAACCTTTGCTGATCCTCACCGCGTTGATCACCTTGTATCTGGTGTTGGGGGTGCTGTATGAAAGCCTGCTGCATCCGCTGACCATTTTGTCCACGTTGCCGTCTGCGGGGGTGGGTGCCTTACTCGCACTGATTGTGAGCGGTACCGAGTTTTCCATCATTGCTCTAATTGGTGTGATTCTGTTGATTGGCATCGTGAAGAAGAACGCCATTCTCATGATCGACTTCGCCATCACGCGTGAACGCATGGGTTTCACGCCTTCGCAAGCCATCTACCGCGCCTGCCTGCTGCGGGTACGTCCGATTTTGATGACCACGCTGGCGGCCATGTTGGGGGCTTTGCCGCTGGCGCTGGGCAGTGGCGATGGGGCCGAATTGCGACGGCCGTTGGGCCTGTCGGTGCTGGGGGGGTTGGTATTGAGTCAGTTGTTGACGCTCTACACCACCCCTGTGGTGTATGTGACATTGGAGCGTTTGCGTAGCCGCTGGCTGCGCGCACGAAGGAGAGAGCATGTGGCCATTCAAGCTGCGTGAAGTCGGGGCCCTGGTAGCTGTTTTGGTCAGTGTGGGCGCGTGTTCCTTTATCCCTGCTTTGCCCAAGTTGGGAGATGAGTCGGGCAGTGCCTTCAAGCATTCGGCTGCTGTGACGACGATGGCCCAGGTGCCAGCCGAGGTCACCCGATGGACGGTGCTGAATGACCCGGTGTTGGATCGTTTGCAGACGCAACTCCTGCAAGGCAACCTGTCCTTGGCGACGGCCTCGGTGCAAGTGCGGCGTGCGCAAGCATCGCTGGCGACGGCGCAAGCCAGCTTGTGGCCCAGTGTCAACCTCAATTCCGGCTTGACGCGCAGTGCCAACCAGTTGGGCGCGGCGCCTGGCACCAGTTACAGCCTGAGTGCACCGGTGAGCTGGGAGGTTCAATTGTGGGGTCGTGTGGACGCGCTCTCCACGGTAGCACGCGCTGGTGTGCAGGCCTCGCAGCAGGATCTGGCTGCAGCGCGCCTGTCATTGCAAGCCACTCTGGCATCCACCTACGTGGGTTTGAGAACAGCAGAACGGCAAGAGCAAGTGCTGCGCATGGCCGAGTCTGCGCAGCAGCGGTCGCTGGAACTGACGCAAGCCCGGTATCGCTCGGGCGTGGTGTCAGCAGCAGATGTGGCCCAGGCCCAGTCGCAGTGGAAGTCCACGCAGGCGCAACGCATCGAAGTGGGTACGCAGCGCGCGCAGTTGGAGCATGCACTGGCGGTGCTGCTGGGCAAAACGCCTGCCGAGTTGCAGATCGATCCGCTGCCGGCCGATGCGTCGTGGCCGCCAGCAGTGACGTCGCTGCCGGCGTTGTTGCCCGGTGACTTGATACAACGTCGCCCGGATATTCGTGCGGCGCAACAACGGGTGGTGGCAGCCAATGCACAGATCGGTGTGGCACGCGCCGCGTTTTTTCCGACCGTCAATTTCTCTGCCAATGCAGGCTATCGAAATCCGGAGTTGGGATCCCTCATCAGCACCAGCAGTCGTGCCTGGTCGCTGGGGCCATCCCTGGCGTTCTCGGTTTTCGATGGCGGGCAACGGCGTGCAGCCCAGGCAGATGCCGAAGCTGCACTGGAACAAGCCACGCTGGCGTACCGGCAAGTGGTATTGACCGCGTTTCAAGAGGTGGAGGACAACCTGGTGGCAGCGTCTCAGTTGCAAGATCAGGCCCAGGCTTTGAGCGAAGCGTTGGCGGCGGCCCAGCGCAATCTGGCGTTGACGCAGGAGCAATACAAGGCCGGCACGGTCAGCTATCTGAATGTGGTGCAGGCACAGACGTCGGCGTTGACGGCGGAGCGTAGCTTGTTGGATGTGCAGAGCCGTCGTGTGCTGGCCTTGACGGTGTTGATGAAGAATGTGGCAGGGGCTTATTGACAGTGCCCATGTCAGGTGCCCGACAGCGCCTCTTCCTGAACCCGTCGGATATGTTCGCCGATGGCTGGGCCGCGCAACCCCAATGACAGTGCCTGTGCGGAAGCCGCCGATGTGTCCACCGATTGCAGTCGTTGAAACTGGTGCTGCAGTCGCTCAACAGCGCTGAGTGGCAACAATTTCTCCGGTGGTTGCGCAGCCGCTCCCGTCGATGTCAGATGGTACACGGAGGCCAAGGCGGAGGCGATGCAAGACAGCGCATTCAGCGCATGCAGCAAACGCTCGGGACGGCGCATCGCGTCGCTCTTGAGCAGACATGACAGGCATTGTTGAACGCTCCAGGCGGGTATCTCGAGCCACTGCATGCGCAAATGCCGGGTGAGCTCAATCACCTCGCGAATGTCCAGTGGCAATATCAGCGGTGACAGCACCCAGGGCCGCGCGGGGCGGGGAGGCTTGTCGGTCGTCTGTGCAGCCTCATCGCTGGCAAACACGCAAGCCGCCCGCACGGCCAGAGGCGTCTCCGATCGGGCGGCCAGTGCCAAGGCTCGACGCATCGGGGGATGTTGGGGAAACAACCGTTGCCAGGCACCGCATTCGGTCAACACATCGATCATGCGCGTGGGCTGCGCGGCGATGAAGCCTCGCGACAACTCTTGCCATACACGCTCACCCACCAGGGCATCCACTTCGCCTTGTTGCACCATCTCGCGCATGAGCGCCATGGTGTCCGGTGCCACGGTGAAATCGACGAACCGCGCCGCAAATCGAGCGACTCTCAGAATGCGTACCGGGTCTTCACGGAACGCATCGGTCACATGCCGCAGGACCCGTGACTGGATGTCTCGCTGCCCCCCGTAGGGATCGATGATGTGCCCTTGCGCGTCTTGCGCCATCGCGTTGATGGTGAGGTCGCGTCGCGACAAGTCCTGCTCCAGGGTGACATCGGGGGCTGCATGCACCACAAACCCTCGATACCCCGGCGCCGTCTTGCGCTCGGTACGCGCCAGGGCATATTCTTCGTGCGTTTGCGGATGCAAAAACACCGGAAAGTCCCGCCCCACCGGCGCATAGCCCTGTTCCCGCATCATCTGCGGCGTGGCGCCCACCACCACCCAGTCGCGGTCCGCCCCACTCAACCCGAGCAGACCATCCCGAACCGCACCGCCAACCAGAAACACATCCATTCGCCAAGTGTAGTCAATCGATCAATTGGGGTCAGATTCCAATTGTTTTTAACGTCCCAGCGACAGGCTAGTCAAATTAATTGGAATCTGACCCCAATTAGGCGAAATGAGGTGGAAGGGGGTTCTTGGGGATAATTCGCGGATGATGACTCTGCGTCGATGGGCGGTGGTGGGTGTGGCTTTGGCGATGGTGCTGGCCGTGGATGCCTATCGTCGTGCACAGCAACCCAGGGTATTGGCCGCAGCAGCGCAAGTGAGAGATGTGACAGGCACAGCTCAGATGTGTGAATGGTCGCGTGCGTCGCGCAGTGTGCTGCCCATGCCAGCAGGTGTGGCAGCGGCGCACGCCAGCAGTTTGCTGGTGCTGCCGCCGTCGCATCCGGATTACGCACGCACGGCGATGATGGCGTTCTGGTTTGCCGGCACGCGCGAGAGCGCGGCAGATGTGAACATTGTGGCGTCCCGGTTGGACCGTACCACGCGCGAGTGGAGTCCCGCATTCACGGTGGTGGATCGACATCAGGCGGGGCAGGCCTTGGGGGTTCGTCTGCGCCGTTTGGGCAATCCGGTGGGATGGGCGGATGCACAAGGGCGTCTGCATCTGTTTGTGGTGGGCACGGGCCTGGGCGGCTGGGCCGCATCCAGGGTGGTGCATCTGCAAGAGGACACGCAGCACGCACAAGATCTGTGGCTGGCGCGCGGCATTTTGCCTTTAACGCCCCTGGTGCCGTCTCTCAACACCAGTGTTCTGGTGCGCACCGCGCCCATGCCACTGGAGGATGGTGGCGCGCTGTTGCCGGTGTATTTTGAATTGGGCATGAAGCACAGCGCGGTCGTGCGATTGGGACCCTCTGGCGAGATGCAACCAATGCAACGCATCACGCGTCGTCACGATGTCCTGCAACCCGCCCTGTTGCCGCTGTCAGCACAGCACTGGCTGGCTTTTCATCGCAACCAGGGGCCGTCGAATCGATTGGCCGTATCTGCCACGACCGATGCGGGTGCGCATTGGCAGGACATGCCCGATGCCGCGTTCACCAACAGCGATTCGTCCGTGGCGGCACTGCGAACACAGCATGGCACCACCGTGTTGGTCCATAACCCTGCCGAACGAGGTCGACAGGCCCTATGGCTGAGCGATACCACGCAGCCGCAGGATGCTGCCGCTTGGCGCACCCGAAGCGTCGTCGAAGGTGTGGCAGGCGATGAATACTCCTATCCCAGTTTGGCGGAGTTGCCTGCCTCGCCCCAGACAGGCTCAACGATTGAGTTGTGGATGAGCTATACCCACCGCCGCCAGGCCATTGCGGTTGAGCGTTGGATGGCAGATTGCGGAGGCGCACGATGACGACGGGCTGGATATTGTTGCCTGTCATGTCCCACTGGGCCTGGCCTCTGTCGTGGGCCGTGGTGGTGGCGGCCGTGGTGCTGTGGCTTTGGCCGCGTGAGGCAGACAGTCACCAGGGCCATTCAACGCTGGGTCAGATGTCAGCAATGGCAACACGTGCAGCAAGACCGGTCAAAGGACCCGGTTGGTTGCCTTGGGTGTTGGCCGTGGGTGTGTCGCTTCTGGCCATATGGCCCAACGGAGGCTGGTCAGGTTTCATCGCGCTGGCGCTGCAATCGCCCAGTCTTTTGAGCCTTACGTGGGCAATGGTTATCGTGCTTCAATCCATGAGGATGGCGCCTTCGAGTGGCCACCCCCGCGTACCCCCATGGGTCTGGTATGTCTTGTGCACATTGGGGTGGCTGTTGACCATCGACACGCTGAACCTTTGGCCGCGCACCTGGGATGTCAGTTTCTATGGCTGGGGGTTTTCAGCCAGCAGTCTCTGGCTCAGTGCCTGGGGGGTGGCGATGTTGGCGTGGCGTTACCATGGTCCTTGGGTGTGGCACAGCATCATGGTGTTGGCCGTGTATGCCCTGTTGCGTTGGCCCACTGGCAACGTGTGGGACGTCTGGCTGGACCCCGCAGTCTGGCTGGTGGCTCACCTGAAAGTGCTGCGTCACGTCTGGCGATGCATGAGACATGGGGGCGGCCATCCATCCACCCATAGCGCCCGCTGAACCGCAAGGGGATGTAGACGTCAACGCAGAAGCTAACGCTTCACCACCAAATACTCACGCCAGAACAGCAGCACCTCGGGCGTTTGCACACTCTGCCAGTTGATCTCGCCTGGACGGTGACGTCCGCGAATCGCCAGTCGCTGGCCAATCAGCTCGCAGCCAGCGGCTTCGCAATCCGGCCCAGCTTCGTTCCAGATCCGACGCACGATGATGGCATCATGGTCCTTGAACCACTCGCGAAGCTGTGCCGTATCCGAGGGCGTTTCTTCGCGGTACGGTGTGATTTCCTTCACGCCTGGCAACACAAAGCGCCAGCGCTCGAAGTCGCCGTTGAAATTGCTGGGTGTGAGCAAATGCACGCCTTTTACGCGGACTTGAGCACGCGCATCGTATTGATTGTCGGGAGCGTGCAACGGCGCATTGAGCAAGCCAAACCAGGCAAACAGGCTCACGCACAAGCCCAGCAACCACAACCAGCTGGCACGCAGCGTATTGTCCGTGGCACTGGGCCACAACAACCGCAGCAGTGCCAGCACTTGCAACACCAGAATCAGCAGCAAGCCCAATCGTCCCCACAAGGGATACAAATCCAGCCGCCATCCGCCCCACAGGAACAAGCCCAGGAAGGCCAGTCCGCCCAAGCCCATCAGACAGCCCAGCACCAGCGACACGCGCTGCGCCCAGCGTGGCAATTGCCACACGTGCAAGGCGCACAGCACAGCCACCATGGGCATGAGCGGAATGAGATAGCGTGCCGAACGCTGGCTGGGCACCATGAAGAACAGGCTCATCACCGCGATGTAGATCCACAGCAGCGCGGTGGGTCGAACCTCACCTTGCTGTCGTGCGCGCCAGGTGGCTGGCCAGGCCTTCAGGCCCATCACCATCACCGCTGCAATCAGCGGGCCCAGCACCAGACCGTTTTGCACCAGCGCCAGCGACTGGACCCAGATGCTGCTGCTGCCAATCAAGGCCGTGCGCCAGTACACCGACTCTTGGGCACCACCCACCTTGCCCCAGTTCTCACCCACCACAAACTCGCGCCACACCGACACAGGGTCTGGATCGACCAGAAACCACAAGGCAAACAACCCCGTGCCTAACGCCACAGCCAGCGCAGTACGCCACATCGCCCCCCACCACTGCCGGGGTTGTTGCCAGCACAACGCCAGCCACAAAGTGGCCCCCAGCGGCGCCAGCAGCACAAAGGATTTGTGCAATGCCACCATGCCCCAGCTCAGACCGGTCAACACAAAAAATCCTGTGCTGGGCAATGGAGTACGCCGTTGCGCCCGCCATTGCACCGCGAGCAACGCCCAGAACGGCAAGCCCATCCAGAATGTTTCAATCGCACTGGTGAGATAAGGGCGCCCATAGCGGTACGTGCTGAAACAACCCAGGTAGATCAGCCCAGCGATGTATGACAGCGTCACCGCATCCAGCGGCGCACGCTCGACGGTGTGTTGCATCGACGGCCACCGTGCCAGTCGCCGCGTAGCCCAGACCACCAGCACGGTGGTGGCCAAGGTGTAGAGAAGACTGGGCAGCCGGATCCACCACAAGCTCCAGTCCAGTCCCAGCCACAGCGGCGCCATGGCCTGCCAGATCAGCAGCGGCGGCTTGGTGTTGCGCATGTCTTGAATGGCCGACAGCAACGGCAGCCAGTGGCCCGTCACACTGGTTTGCAACCAGGTCTGGAAGGCAATGTGGGCATAGACCAGCTCGTCGCCATTGCGTGGAATGTTCTCGCCCCCCAAGTCGAACAGATAGATCGCAAAGGTCAGGAGCAGTAGCGCGAAGCTGATGTGACGGTAACGCAGGCGTGTCTCGTCTTCACTCACATCACGCGGGTTGCCTCGAAATGTCCACCAATCGTTGGCGGCGTAATTGACCACACTGGCCACCACAATCGCCAGTACGTTGCCCATCAGGTAATGCATGTGCTGCGCCAGCCACAGGGTGAGGATGTACTGCACGCTGGTGCCCAGCCAAGAGGCCAGGGCATAGCGCACGAACTGCCCGACCATCGTGCCGCGCCACTCGGCTTGTCGGTCTTGCCAGGTCCAGCGTCGGTTCCAGACAAAATTGTTGACCGTGGCCAAACCAATGGCGCAAGCCAGCGAGGCATACAGGCGCTGCGTGGCAGGTTCGATGGAGGCTAGGAAAAATTCCTGGGCCAGGTACAGCACCAGCAAATTCACCAACGTGCCGCTGGCTCCCACCAGCCCGAACTTGATGTAGCGCCAGCGGCTCACGAGCTCAACCGCTGCAAGGCCATCGACAACACCTGGGCCGGCTCGATGACCTGCAGGCAGCGGTTGTCGCCATCACAGAAACTGTCGCGGTGGTTGTAGGCACTCAGACAGGGGGAACACACCATGCCGGATTCGAGCACGGTGGCGCGTTCGCTGATCGGCCCATACAGACGCGAGGTCTCGGGACCAAAGAACACCAGCGTCTGGATGGGCGTGAGGCTGGCGAAGTGGCCGGGACCGCCATCGTTGGTGATCAGCAAATCGGCCTGATGGAACAGCATCAGCAGTTCATGCAGGTTGCGCGTGTAGCCGGTGAGATCGCGGCATGCGGGGTGTTGCAAAGCCGCCAGCACACGCTGCGCTTGTGGCGTGTCCTCGGGCAAGCCAATCAGACCAACAGCGCAGCCCTGGTTGAGCAGCTCGCGGGCCAGTTCGATGTAATGGGCTTCCGGCCAGGCCCGAATGGGCAAGGCGCCGCCACTCACATACATCAGCACACGATTCGAAGGTTGGTCGAACACGGCATGGTCGGCCAGCAGACGCTGGCGGAATTGTTGCGATGCTTCCATGTCCAGCGGCAGCGACCGCAGCGTGGTCAGCATCTGCGGTAAGACCAGCCGATTGAGCGGGCGCACACGGCCCAATTCATCGGGATGCGTCAGCGCACGGCCCAGGACCCGCGCCAAACCCAGAAACTGCAGGCTGATGTGCTGATAGGGGTTGTACGGCACGGCCGCATTGGTGAAGTTGCCTCGGTACAAGCCTTCTTGCGTGTGTGGCGTGAAGCCCACCCGCACGCGTGCACCACAGCCATAGGAGAGGAGGGCACTGATGCGTGAAAACAGTTCGCAATCGATGACGCCATCGAGCTTCAGGGCCCGCAAATCGCGCAAAGCCCCCCACATGCTGGAGAGCAAGTTACCCAGTGAACTGTCGTCAATGGAGTGCAGATTGGACTCGGGGACAAAGCCCACCAGCCGCATCACCGACTGGTTTTTGCGCAGTTGCAGCACATGCAGTTGAGCGCCTGGGTGTGCCCGTTGCAACTCGTCAAACATGGCCTGTGCCAGCACCACCGAACCCATCTCGGACAGCAAAATGACCAGCAAACGGCGTGGGCTGTTGCCCTCAACCGGCACCGGACGGCGGGTCAGGCTGTGCCAGCGCGACAGGCCCCAGCACAGCACCTGCCCCACCCAGCGATCGATGGCGCGTTGAACAGACAATTTCATCTGGGGCACATTATCCCATTGCGCTTCCGGGGCGGCCGTCAACGGCGAGATAATTGGCCCATGAGCCAACTCGACACCCTCAAGCAATACACCACTGTTGTGGCCGATACCGGCGACTTTCATCAACTTGCTCAGTTCAAGCCGCAGGACGCCACCACCAACCCCTCGCTCATTCTCAAGGCGGTGCAAAAGCCGGACTATCAACCCCTGTTGACAGCCAACCAGGCCCAGCACGGCAAGCTGCCGATGGATGAACGCATCGACCGTTTGTTGGTGCGTTTTGGGTGTGAAATTTTGTCGGTCATCCCAGGACGTGTTTCTACTGAAGTGGACGCTCGTCTGAGTTTTGACACGGCGGCCACCGTGGCACGGGCTCGTCGGCTCATGGCGCTGTACCAGGCCGAAGGCGTGGCTCGCGAGCGCGTGCTGATCAAGATTGCTTCCACCTGGGAAGGTATCCAAGCGGCCGCCGAGCTGGAGCGCGAAGGCATTCGCACCAACCTCACCTTGTTGTTCTCCATGTGCCAGGCAGTGGCCTGTGGCCAGGCGCGCGTGCAACTCATTTCGCCCTTTGTGGGACGCATTTACGATTGGTATAAAAAATCAGCGGGTGCTGCCTGGGATGAAGCTGCGCAGGCTGGTGTGAACGACCCAGGCGTCAAGTCCGTCACACAGATTTATCAGTATTACAAGCAACACGGCATCGCCACCGAAGTGATGGGCGCGAGCTTTCGGAATGTGGGCCAAATCCTGGCCTTGTCCGGCTGTGACTTGCTCACGATTAGTCCAGAGTTGCTGGCGCAATTGGCGGCCAACTCAGAACCACTGACCCGCCATCTGGATGCCGTCATTGCTCGCGCCAAAGCTGTCCCCGCGCTGCACTACAACGAAGCCAGCTTCCGCCTGGCCCTCAACGAAGATGCCATGGCCACCGAGAAACTGGCCGAAGGCATTCGCGCGTTTTGTGGGGATGCGGTGAAGCTGGAAGCGTTGATGCAGGGGTGAACGAACGATTTGAAACGCCTTGACCTGTCAGTTCTTTCGTGCAATAAAAAAGGGCCGCTTCACAGCGGCCCTTCTCGTTGAGTGAACAACTCAGGTGGGAGGCATTACATGCCCATGCCACCCATGCCGCCCATACCACCCATGTCACCGCCGGGCATGGGCGGGGCGTCTTCTTTCGGCGCCTCGGCCACCATGCACTCGGTGGTCAGCATCAGGGACGCGACAGACGCGGCGTTTTGCAGCGCGGTGCGGGTCACCTTGGTGGGGTCCAGAATACCCATTTCGATCATGTCGCCATAGGTGTCGTTGGCAGCGTTGAAGCCGTGGTTGCCTTTGCCGCTCAGCACGGCGTTGACGACCACGCTGGGCTCGCCACCGGCGTTGTACACGATCTCGCGCAAGGGCGCTTCGATGGCCTTCAACACCAGCTTGATACCGGCGTCTTGATCAGCGTTGTCACCCTTGATCTCGCCAGCGGCTTGACGGGCGCGCAGCAGAGCCACACCACCGCCAGCCACGATGCCTTCTTCCACGGCAGCGCGGGTAGCGTGCAGGGCGTCTTCCACGCGGGCTTTCTTCTCTTTCATCTCGACTTCGGTGGCGGCACCAACCTTGATGACGGCCACACCGCCGGCCAGCTTGGCCACGCGCTCTTGCAGCTTCTCGCGGTCGTAGTCAGAGGTGGCTTCCTCGATCTGGATGCGGATTTGCTTGACGCGGGCTTCGATGTCAGCGGCGGCACCGGCGCCGTCGATGATGGTGGTGTTTTCCTTGCCCACTTCGACGCGCTTGGCCTGGCCCAGATCGGCCAGCGTGACTTTTTCCAGGGTCAGGCCGACTTCTTCGGCAATCACCTTGCCGCCGGTCAGGATGGCGATGTCTTCCAGCATGGCCTTGCGACGGTCACCAAAGCCGGGGGCCTTGACAGCCACGACCTTCAGAATGCCGCGGATGGTGTTGACCACCAGAGTGGCCAGGGCTTCGCCCTCGACTTCTTCAGCGATGATCAGCAGGGGACGGCCGGCCTTGGCAACGGCTTCCAGCGTGGGCAGCAGGTCACGGATGTTGCTGATTTTCTTGTCGAACAACAACACGAAGGGGTTGTCCAGCAGGGCAACTTGCTTCTCGGGGTTGTTGATGAAGTAGGGCGACAGGTAGCCGCGGTCGAACTGCATGCCTTCCACGACGTCGAGTTCGTTGTTCAGGGACTTGCCGTCTTCGACGGTGATGACGCCTTCTTTGCCCACTTTGTCCATGGCGTTGGCGATGATTTCACCGATGCTGTGGTCGCTGTTGGCAGAGATCGAACCGACTTGGGCGATCTCTTTGGAGGTGGTGGTGGCTTTGGTGGCTTTCTTGAGCTCAGCGATCAGGGCTTCCACAGCCTTGTCGATGCCGCGCTTGAGGTCCATCGGGTTGCCGCCGGCGACCACGTACTTCATGCCTTCGCGCACGATGGCTTGGGCCAGCACGGTGGCGGTGGTGGTGCCGTCGCCAGCGTTGTCAGAAGTCTTGGAAGCGACTTCCTTGACCATCTGGGCGCCCATGTTCTGCAGCTTGTCCTTGAGCTCGATTTCCTTGGCCACGGACACACCGTCCTTGGTCACGGTGGGGGCGCCGAAGGAGCGCTAGCACCACGTTGCGGCCTTTGGGGCCCAGGGTCACTT
>VEQI01000296.1 GCA_018883305.1 Limnohabitans sp.
GTGCAAGAGGCCTTTGCCCATGCTGAACTGCTGGCCGCCTTGGGCGAACTCAAGGCCCTTGCCGGCCCAGGGACTCAGCCATCATGGCCCCGTTTGCATCGAGGGCTGGTGGCCAGTGGTGACAGGTTTGTGGCCAGTGCCGATGAAAGTCAGGCCTTGCGTCTAGGACTGCCGGATGCCTTGGCGGTGGAAATGGAAGGGGCGGCGATGGCCCAGGTCTGCCACGATCATGGTGTTCCGTTTGCTGGCGTGCGCCTGATCTCCGATCGCGCCGACGATGCCGCGCACGTGGACTTCATGCGCTTCATCCGCGATGTGGCCGCACCCGCGAGTGCCGCGGTGATGCAGGGACTGGTACGTCGACTGGCTTGAAGCCGACGCACGGGCAGTCACTTCAACCAGCCCCGGCGTCTGAAGTACCACATGGGCACCAACGCGCTGGCCACCATCAAGCCAATGGCCATGGGGTAGCCCCAGCTCATGCTGAGCTCGGGCATGAACTGGAAGTTCATGCCATAGATGCTGGCAATGAGGGTTGGCGGCAACAGCGCCACGCTGGCCACCGAGAAGATCTTGATGATCTTGTTCTGGTTGATGTTGATGAAGCCGACGGTGGCGTCCATCAGGAAGTTGATTTTGTCGAACAGGAAGGCCGTGTGGTTGTCCAGTGACTCGATGTCACGCAGAATCTGCCGGGCTTCTTCGAACTGCTCGGCATTGAGCATGCGTGAACGCATCATGAAGCTGACGGCGCGGCGCGTGTCCATCACATTGCGCCGGATGCGCCCGTTCAAGTCTTCCTGGCGCGCAATGGCGCCTAACACTTCACCGGCCAGGGCGTCAGTCACGTCTTCGGACAAGACCTTCTTGCCGGCCAGTTCCAGTTGGTCGTAGATGTTCTCCAGCGTGTCCGCCGAGTACTCCGCGTCAGCGTCGAAGAGCTTGAGCAACACTTCCTTGGCGTCTTCCAGCAGACCCGGCGCGCGGCGTGCGCGCAGGCGCAGTAGCCGGAACACGGGAACGTCCTCGTCGTGGATGGAGAACAGCACGCCACGGCTTTTGAGTTCCTGGTTGTGCTGGTTCAGAATGAAGGCCACGCGCACGGTGCGTGGCTCGTCTTCGTCGGCAATCAGGAAGTCACTGCGGATATGCAGTTCGCCGTTATCTTCTTCGTAGAAGCGGGCGGATTCTTCAATGTCTTCGTCCATCGCATCCTCGGGGATGGACAGACCATAGTATTGTTTGATCCAGCGCTTTTCCTCCACCGTGGGCGACTCCAGGTCGACCCAGATTGGCTGAAAACGCGAGAGCTCTTCCAGGGATTCGATTTCTTCCTGGACGAGGCGGCCGTGGGCCAGCGTGAAAATGTTGAGCATGGCGGCTTGGGGTGCTTAGGCACCGGCGTTCGATGAAGTGAGGAGCTTTCGAATCCGGAACAAGGGGGCACCAGGGCCGCTGGATCCGAAAGCTACCGAGAAGGGTAGGGGTCCAAGGAGACATCTCCGTTGCTGCTGAAGCTGCCATTATGGCATCCGTACGCACGCACAGGTTGTGACATCCCTACGTGATTGCGGGCCTTGCAATTCCTCGTGGGCAGGCGCATAGTGGGCTTGTGCGAACCACCTCGTCTTGCGTGGGGTGGACGCCTCACCAAAGCGCTTTCACCCGTTCAAGGAGGAGTTTCATGAACCTGACGATCAGCGGCCATCATGTCGAAGTCACCCCTGCCCTGCGCAGTTATGTGACCAGCAAGCTCGATCGAATCACCCGGCACTTTGACCAGGTGGTGGATGTCAAGGTGCTGCTGTCGGTGGAGAAGCAAAAAGAAAAGGAAAAGCGTCAGCGCGCCGAGTGCAACATCCACGTCAAGGGCAGCGACATGTTTGCCGAATGCAGTCATGAGGACCTGTACGCCGCTGTCGACGAACTGGTGGATAAATTGGACCGTCAGGTGGTGCGCCACAAGGACAAATTGCAGGACCACCATCACGACGGACACAAGCGACTCATGTGATTGGTCCGCACCATTTTGGTGCCGAGCGGGCGTGACCTAGGTCGACGCCGGTTGTTCATCTGTTCGCAGGAGTCCTGATCAGGGCTGACCAAGCCGGGGTGACGGGTGCATAATGTGCGCCTCACCATGAACCGACTCGCCGCCATTCTGCCCCTTGCCCATGTGCTCGTGGGCGTTGAGGTCACCAGCAAGAAACGCGCTTTTGAAGAAGCGGGCTTGCTGTTTGAAGATCAGCATGGCTTGAACCGTGCGCTGGTGGCGGACAGCCTGTTTGCGCGTGAGCGACTGGGTTCCACGGGTCTGGGACACGGTGTGGCCATCCCGCACGGGCGCATCAAGGGCCTCAAATCTCCCATGGCGGCGGTTTTTCGCCTGGATCAACCGATTGGCTTTGATGCACCGGACGAGCAGCCGGTCAATCTGCTCATCTTCCTGCTGGTGCCTGAGGCCTCCACGCAAAAGCACCTGGAAATCCTGTCGGAGATTGCCGAATTGCTCAGTGACGCCGCCTTGCGTGACAAACTCAAGGGCAGCGAGAGTGCGGATGCCCTGCACCAACTGATTGCCAACTGGAGTTCGGCGCTCACCACCTGAGTTCGCCGCTCCACCTGGATCCCACGTGAAACCCACCGTCGTCAGCGCCGATGTCCTGTTTGAAGACTTCCGCGAGAAGCTGCGCTGGGAGTGGGTGGCGGGACTGGGCGCCTCCGAGCGACGCTTTGACGAAGTGGCGGTGCGTGCGGCGCGTTCGGGTGCCGATCTGGTGGGCTACCTCAATTACATCCACCCGTATCGCTTGCAACTGCTGGGCGAGCGCGAGGTGCGCTACATCACCAATGCCACCTCGGAAGATTGTGCCCGTCGCATTGCGCGCATCGTGACCTTGGAGCCACCCGTGCTGGTGGTGGCCGATGGTCAGGTGCCTCCTGACGCCCTGGTCGAGATGTGCGAGCGGGCGCAAATTCCGCTCTTTGCCACCCACGAGTCCTCCGCGCATGTGATCGACCTGCTGCGCGCCTACCTCTCCAAGCACTTCGCCGACCGCACCTCCATGCACGGCGTGTTCATGGACATTCTCGGCCTGGGCGTCATGATCACGGGTGAATCCGGTCTGGGCAAAAGTGAATTGGGACTGGAATTGATTTCGCGCGGCAACGGCCTGGTGGCCGATGACGCGGTTGATCTGTACCGCATCAATCAGACCACCATCGAGGGTCGGTGCCCCGAGTTGCTGCAAAACCTGCTGGAAGTGCGCGGCATTGGCTTGCTCGATATTCGCGCCATCTTTGGCGAGACCGCCGTGCGCCGCAAGATGCGGCTCAAGCTGATCGTGCACCTGGTGCGTCGCGAGACGCTGGAGCGTGACTACGATCGTTTGCCCCACGAACCGCTGACCCAGGATGTGCTGGGCATTCCAGTACGCAAGGTGGTGATTCAGGTGGTGGCGGGCCGCAACATCGCTGTGCTGGTGGAGGCGGCGGTGCGCAACACGATTTTGCAGTTGCGCGGCATCAACACGTACGATGAATTTGTGGAGCGCCATCGCAAGGCGATGGAGCAGGGCTGATCGCGATCAGCCCTTGCGATGCGGGCAGTTATCCCGCCGGCAATGTGCGTACAGACTCAGGGCGTGGTCGGCCAGTTCGAAGCCTTTGTCGCGGGCAATGCGTTGCTGGCGCTGTTCAATGTCCGGATCAAAAAATTCCTCGACCCGGCCGCAGTCCAGGCAGACCAGATGGTCGTGGTGTTGCCCTTCGTTCAGTTCGTAGACCGCTTTGCCACCTTCGAAATGGCTGCGGCTGAGGATGCCCGCTTGCTCGAATTGTGTCAGCACGCGATAGACCGTGGCCAGTCCCACATCCACGTTTTCCATCAGGGCTTGCCGATAGACATCGTCCGCTGTCATGTGGCGCAACGGCGCCTTCTGGAACAGTTCCAGAATTTTCAGTCGTGGCAGGGTGGCTTTGAGGCCAGAGCCCTTGAGTTCGTCAATCGATGGCATACCGGTCATGGGGTGAGCGGGTCACATTCCTGGAAGGTCGGTATCCAGGGGGGCGCCGCTACAATGACCGCATCATATCTTGTGTCTTCACTGGCATGCCAACGTTTCTCAATCCCCTCAAACATCGCCTGCTCCTGGGTGGGTTGCTGTGTTTGTCGGCCTGCAGCTCGCTGCAAAAGCCGATGGAAGAGGTCTCCCACAAAGTGTCCGACGTGTCGGGGCGGGTGGCGGAGGCTTTCCGTCCGTATCGCACCGAGG
>VEQI01000297.1 GCA_018883305.1 Limnohabitans sp.
GTCTTGGTGTATTGCTCGGCAAAGAACTGAAAACTCTTGAGCTGGTTGGAGCCCACCGGGGCCATCAGACCCGACAAGGGGTCAATCCAGGCGATTTTGACGGTCTCGCCCTTTTGCGCCCAGGCCGGTAGAGCCAAGGCAGCGGCGGCGATCAGAGGGGCGGTCCAGGTGATGTGCTTGTTCATCGTTTATCTCCTCAACAATCGTTCAAGCGTAAACGGTAATTGAATGCCATCCCCTCAGGGAAAGCCCTGCTGCTGTACGCCGTCCCACGACCTGGATCAAAGACCTGGCAGTCGGTAGCCCTGTAATTGCTCGCGCAACCGGGTCTTGAGCATCTTGCCCGTGGCACCCAGCGGAATGGATTCAACAAACACCACGTCATCGGGGATTTGCCATTTGGCGATCTTGCCTTCATAAAAGGCCAGCAGTTCTTCTCTGCTGACGTGAGCCTGGGGTTTGAGTGCCACGACCACGATGGGGCGTTCATCCCACTTGGGATGGGCCACACCAATGCAGGCTGCCATGGCCACGGCGGGATGCGCCATGGCGATGTTCTCGATGTCAATCGAGCTGATCCATTCGCCGCCAGACTTCACCACGTCCTTGCTGCGATCCGTGATCTGCATGAAGCCATCCTCGTCAATGGTGGCCACATCGCCAGTGGGAAACCATCCCTCCACCAGGGGGTCTCCGCCCTCACCCTTGAAGTACTCGCGCACCACCCAAGGCCCCTTGACCAGCAAATCGCCGTAGGTCTTGCCGTCATGCGGCTGCTCGTGATTAACCTCATCGACGATCTTCATGTCCATCCCGAAAATGGCACGGCCCTGCTTCATGCGGATCTTCATCTGTTCTTCGGGCGGCAGACTCAGGTGCTTGTTCTTAAGCGTACACAGTGTGCCCAGCGGGCTCAGTTCGGTCATACCCCAGGCGTGCAGTACCTCCACACCGTAGTCGTCGCGGAAGGTGTTGATCATGGCCGGCGGACAAGCCGAACCGCCAATCACCGTGCGCTTGAGTGTGGAAAAGCGCAGGCCTGCAGGCTTCATGTGGCCCAGCAGCATTTGCCACACGGTGGGGACACCCGCCGCATAAGTGACTTTTTCCGATTCAATCAATTCGTACACCGACTTGCCATCCAGGGCCGGGCCAGGGAACACCAGCTTGCTGCCCACCATGGCTGCGCTATAGGGAATCCCCCAGGCGTTGACGTGGAACATGGGCACCACAGGCAGGGTGCTATCACGTGCGGACAGACACATCACATCCGGCAATGCCGCGGCATAGGCATGAATAATGGTGGAACGGTGGCTGTAAAGTGCGCCCTTGGGATTGCCCGTGGTGCCACTGGTATAGCAAAGGCTGGAGGCCGTGTTTTCGTCAAAGTCAGGCCAGGTGTACTGCTGACGATGGGCGCTCACCCAGGATTCGTAGCTCACCAGGTTGGGGATGCCACTGTCGGCGGGCAGTCGATCTGCATCGCACAGCGCCACCCAGTGTTTGACCGTGGTGCAACGGGCATGTAGTTGTTGCACGATGGGCAGGAAGGTCAGGTCAAAGCACAGCACCTGGTCTTCTGCGTGGTTGGCAATCCACACAATTTGATCCGGGTGCAAGCGTGGGTTGATGGTATGGAGTACGCGCTCGGAGCCACTCACGCCAAAGTACAGCTCCAGGTGCCGGTATCCATTCCATGCCAGGGTGGCCACGCGAGCCCCTGCGGGGAGCGACCACGCATCCAGGCCATTGGCCACCTGTCTGGCCCGTTGAGCAATGCCGGACCAGGTGGTGCGGTGAATGTCGCCCTCCACCCGGCGTGACACGATCTCGACATCGCCATGATGCTTTTCGGCAAATTCAATCAGCGACGAAATCAGCAGGTTGTGCTGTTGCATCAATCCCAGCATGGCGGCTCTCCTCTGTGTGTTGTTTGAGCGGATTATGGTCCAGGCGCATCCCCTGCGGCAACGATGAAAAACCTTGCCTGCGATGCTGGGTTGCACAAGCAGGGAGAATCCACGCCATGGACGCTGCAGACAACCCCGGATTACCGCTGACCTGGCGTGATGGCTACGCCCGTCTGGGCCCGAGATTTGCCACCCCCTGGCAGGCCACGCCGCTGCCCGATTTGCGCTGGCTGTCGGTCAATCACCGCTTGGCACAAGACCTAGGGCTGCCCTCGGATTGGTGGCAACGCCCCGGCATGCTGGAGGTCCTGGGCAATGGGCGCCCTCTGCCCGGCGCCACCCCCGTGGCCACGGTGTACAGCGGTCATCAATTTGGCGTCTGGGCGGGCCAGCTCGGCGACGGGCGCGCGCTCTTGTTGGGAGAGTCCTGTCCGCCCGCTGGCAATGCCATGGGGCCACAGGAGTGGCAACTCAAGGGCGCCGGACGTACCCCTTATTCACGCATGGGCGACGGGCGTGCGGTGCTTCGATCCAGCCTGCGTGAATACCTCTGCAGTGAGGCCATGCACGGGTTGGGTATTCCCACCACCCGAGCCCTCAGCCTGGTGGCATCACCTGGCGTGGTCTATCGTGAAGAAGCGGAAACCGCTGCCGTGGTGTCTCGCATCGCGCCGAGCTTTCTACGCTTTGGGCATGTGGAGCACTTTGCCTCACGCGACATGACCGATGCCCTACAGCAGTTGGTGGACTACATTGCAGAACAGAAGTTTCTTCAATTGCCCGCCACCACCCCCGGTCGCGAGCGTGCACTGGCCATTCTTGATGCGGTGGTGGCACGCACGGCCAGCTTGATGGCCCAATGGCAAGCCGTGGGTTTTTGCCACGGCGTCATGAACACCGACAACATGAGCCTGCTGGGGCTGACACTGGACTACGGGCCCTTCCAGTTCATGGATGGGTATGACCCCGGTCATATCTGCAATCACTCCGACCATCAAGGGCGCTACGCCTTTCAGCAGCAGCCGCAGGTGGCGCTCTGGAATCTGTATTGCCTGGGCCAAGCACTGATGCCCCTGATTGACGACGTCCCGGCCACCGTGGCCGTGCTGGACAGTTTCACACCCCGCTATGAGGCGGCCTGGCAGCAGCGCTTGTGCGCCAAGCTGGGCTGCACCCCCTCTGCGCAAGCGCAGGCGTTGGGTGAAGATTTTCTACGTCTGCTGGCACGGCAGCAGGCCGACCACACGGTCGCCTGGCGAAACCTGTCCAATGCCGTTCGCGACTGGTCCGGATCACTTGAAGACACGCACGAATTCCATACGCTGGGTGAGATGGTTGGACAGGATGCCACGTGGCAGGACTGGCTGGATCGGTATCTGCTGGTCTTGATACAGGACACAGACTGGAAGCCCTCCGTGCAAGCGACCAACCAGACCACTTCGGGCGTGCTGGCATTTCATGCACGTGGCCAGGCCATGCGCCAGGTCAACCCTTCCGTGGTGTTTCGCAACCACCTGGGAGAGATCGCCATCCGCCGCGCTCGGGAAGGTGATACGACTGAGATCGAGACCTTGTTATCCTTGCTGTCGTCACCGTTTGACGACCACCCCGACATGACGTCCTACACCGCCCCGGCTCCGGCTTGGGCGCAATCCATTGCCATTAGTTGTTCCTCATGAAATTGCCCACCACCGAATCCGAATGGCGTGACTGGCTGGCACGGCGTGATGCCGAACCCCTGGCCTATGAGGTCACCCGCCTCGCAGCCACCGAGCGCCCGTTCACCGGCCGCTACGAAAACCATTGGGCGCAGGGGATCTACGCTTGCGTCTGCTGCGGCAACACCTTGTTCAATGCTGACAGCAAGTTTGACGCTGGGTGTGGTTGGCCGAGCTTCAACGCACCGCTTCGAGAAGGCGTGATTGAAGAGCGCATTGATCGCACGCACGGCATGATTCGCACCGAGACCCTGTGCGCTGATTGTGGCGCGCATCTGGGCCACGTCTTCACGGACGGCCCCGCCCCCACGGGTTTGCGCTACTGCATGAACTCGGCCTCGCTGTCTTTCCAACCCGATGAAGACGCCCCATGAAGCTGCTGGTCGATTTTTTCCCCATCATTCTGTTTTTCCTGGCGTTTAAAACGTTGGGTATCTTTGCGGCCACGGCCGTGGCCATCGTGGCCACGGTGGCCCAAATCGGCTGGTTGCGTTGGCGCAATGGGCGTGTGGAGCCCATGCAATGGTTGAGCCTTGGCGTGATCGTGGTCTTTGGCGGTGCCACGCTGGTGGCACAAGATGAAACCTTCATCAAGTGGAAACCCACTGTCTTGTACTGGCTCATGGG
>VEQI01000298.1 GCA_018883305.1 Limnohabitans sp.
GGGTCGAGCAATGCGGTCAACCTCACCGACGGCCTGGACGGCCTGGCCATCATGCCGGTGGTGATGGTGGGCTCTGCCTTGGGCGTGTTTGCCTATGTCACGGGCAGCTCGGTGTATTCCAGATATTTGTTGTTCCCCTACATTCCGGGCTCGGGCGAGTTGTTGATTTTTTGTGCGGCCATGGCGGGTGCGGGCCTGGCCTTCCTGTGGTTCAACACCCATCCGGCGCAGGTCTTCATGGGCGATGTCGGGGCGCTGGCCCTGGGCGGCGCGCTGGGCACGATTGCCGTGATCGTGCGTCAGGAAATCGTGTTGTCCATCATGGGCGGCATCTTCGTGGTCGAGGCGCTCTCGGTCATGTTGCAAGTGAGTTATTTCAAGTACACCAAGCGAAAGTACGGCGAGGGTCGCCGCATTCTGCGCATGGCGCCGTTGCACCACCACTTTGAGAAATCCGGCTGGCGTGAAACCCAGGTCGTGGTGCGTTTCTGGATCATCACCATGCTGCTGTGCCTGGTGGGTCTGTCAACCCTGAAGCTGCGCTGATCATGTCTTTGCGCGATCAACACGTTCTCATCCTGGGCCTGGGCGACTCCGGCCTGTCGATGGCGCGTTGGTGTGCCCGCCAAGGCGCGCGCGTGACGGTGGCGGATACGCGGGCCGAGCCGCCGCATTGGACCACGTTGCAAGCCCAGTACCCGACCATTCGCCTGGTCACGGGCGACATGGGTGCGCAGCTGGTGGAAGGGCAGGACATTCGCGCGGTGTTCAAGAGCCCCGGGCTGTCGCCCACAGAGGTGGCACCGGTCTGGCAGGCCGCGCAGGCCATGGGGCTCTGGATGGGCACCGAGCTCACGCTGTTTGTGCATGCCATGGACGAGTTGCAGCGAGAGCGTGGTTATGCCCCCAAGCTGCTGGCCATCACGGGCACCAATGGCAAGACCACCGTCACCTCCCTGACCGGTCAGTTGCTGGAGCGAGCCGGCGCACGCGTGGCCGTGGCGGGCAACATCGGGCCCACCTTGCTGGATACCCTGGCTCAGGCGCTGGACGATGCACCGCCCTGGGTGCCACCGGTGGCACCCGAGGTGAACGTGGCGCCTGAGGTGCATGACGGCGTGACATCATCGACTGAGCGGCTGGCCGATTCGATGCAAGAGGCGGTTGAAGAACCGTTCGACGCAGTCGTCATTGCGCCCGACGCGCAACCGGTGACAGACGACGTGGTGGTCGAGGCCCAACCTGCCCAGGCGGTGACGGTCGATGCATCGACGTCCGAAGACACGACGCAAGACACGCCGCCCACGTCGCCCGCCGATGACGAGCCCGCTGCCGCACCTCAGATTGTTCCGCCGCCGCCCAAGATTGATCTGGGCCTGCCCGATGTCTGGGTGCTGGAACTCTCCAGCTTCCAGCTCGATGGCGTGACCGGCTTTGAGCCCAGCGCAGCCACGATTCTCAACATCACCGAGGATCACCTGGACTGGCACGGCAGCCTGGACGCTTATGCACAGGCCAAGGCCTGCATCTGGGGCAGCCAGGGGTTGATGGTCATCAATCGGGATGATCCGCGTGTCTTCGCCATGGTCCCGCCAGAGGAGCCCCCACGCAAGAAAAACCGGGTGCAACGTCACTGGACATCATTTGGTCTGGGCTTGCCCACGCGCCCCGGCGACTATGGCCTGGAAACCGTTAACGGCATGACCTGGCTGGTGCGTGCGCACGAAGCCGATGAAAGCCGCAAGCGCCGCCGTGACGAGGAAGAAGAGATTCATATCCAGCGCCTGATGCCTGCCGATGCCTTGCGCATTCGCGGTGAACACAACGCGCTCAATGCACTGGCTGCGCTGGCCTTGGCCTGCAGCACGGGCACGCAACTCGCGCCCATGTTGTATGGCTTGCGTGAATACCGGGGTGAGCCGCATCGGGTGGAGACCGTGGCCGTGATCAACGATGTGGAATACATCGACGACAGCAAAGGCACCAACGTGGGTGCCACGGTGGCGGCGCTGCAAGGCCTGGGGCGTCAGCGGCGCCTGGTGGTGATTCTGGGCGGCGATGGCAAGGGGCAAGACTTCTCGCCACTGCTTGACCCGGTGCGTCGCCATGTGCGCGCGGTGTTGCTGCTTGGGCGCGATGCGCCGCGACTGCGTGAGGCCTTGGCTAGCGCCGGTGTCCCCATGACGGATGTGTCCACGCTGCCGCAAGCGGTGCGGGAAGCCAGTCAGTTGGCACAACCGGGTGACGCCGTGCTGCTGTCGCCGGCATGCGCCAGCCTGGACATGTTCCGCAACTACGGTCATCGTGCCGAGGTGTTCATCGAGGCCGTGCAAGCCTTGGCCGATGACCCCCAGACCTCGATGGAGGTAGGCGCATGAGCGCAGTCATGGACCGCCTGAGTCAAGGATGGAGCCGTCTGCTCGGCTCGCCGCCCGAGCCTGGTCCCGATGCACTGCCGGTGCGCGTGAGTGGTAACCAGTTCACCCGCACGGGCGCCGCGCCAGTCCAGGTGAAGGGCTTTGATCAGCCATTGATCTGGGTCACGCTGGCCTTGATGCTGTGGGGCCTGGTGATGGTGTACTCCGCTTCCATCGCCATGCCTGACAACCCGCGCTTTGCCAATTACGCGCAAACCCATTTCCTGGTGCGACACGTGGCGTCCTTGTTTGTGGCCTTTGTGGCGGCCTTGCTGGCTTTCCAGGTACCGCTCAACACCTGGGAGAAGGTGGCGCCCTGGGTGTTTGTGGCGTCCCTGGTGTTGTTGATCTTGGTGTTGATCCCCTTCATCGGCAAAGGCGTCAATGGTGCACGCCGCTGGATTTCCTTGGGCGTCATGAACTTCCAGCCCTCCGAGATGGCCAAGTTCGGGGTGCTGCTTTACGCCGCCAACTACATGGTGCGCAAGATGGAGGTCAAGGAAAAGTTCTTCACGTCGGTGGCGCCCATGGGCATTGCCGTGGCCGTGGTGGGGTTGCTGTTGCTGGCCGAACCCGACATGGGGGCCTTCATGGTGATCGCCGTGATTGCCATGGGCATTCTGTTCCTGGGGGGCGTGAACGCCCGCATGTTCTTCCTCATCGCCCTGGTGCTGGTGGTGGCCTTCGGTTTGATGATTGCCATGTCTGAATGGCGGCGTGAGCGTATCTTTGCGTATCTGGACCCTTGGAGCGAAAAGCATGCGCTGGGCAAGGGCTACCAGTTGTCTCATTCCTTGATCGCCATTGGCCGGGGCGAGGTGTTCGGGGTGGGGTTGGGTGGCAGCGTGGAAAAACTGCATTGGCTGCCCGAGGCGCACACCGACTTTTTGCTGGCGGTGATCGGAGAAGAATTTGGCTTTGTGGGTGTGCTGGTGGTGATTGGGTTGTTCATGTGGCTGACCCGGCGCCTGATGTACATCGGTCGTCAGGCCATTGCCATGGACCGCATCTTCGCCGGGCTGCTGGCTCAAGGTGTTGGCGTGTGGGTGGGTTTTCAGTCTTTCATCAACATGGGCGTGAACCTGGGGGCTTTGCCCACCAAGGGCTTGACTTTGCCGCTGATGAGCTACGGCGGGTCGGCCATCTTGATGAACCTGGTGGCCATCGCCGTGGTGTTGCGTGTGGACTATGAGAACCGGGTGCTGATGCACGGAGGTCGCCTGTGAAGACCCACACCGCACTCGTGATGGCCGGCGGCACTGGCGGCCACATCTTCCCCGGTCTGGCCGTGGCGGAGCGTTTGCGCGAGCGTGGCTGGCGAGTGCATTGGCTGGGCGGTCCCAGCCCCAGCATGGAAAGCCAGCTGGTGCCACCCCGTGGTTTTGCCTACGAGACCGTGCATTTTTCAGGCGTGCGTGGCAAGGGCTTTCGCACCTTGGCCCTGTTGCCCTGGCGTCTCACGCAGGCGTTCTGGCAAAGCCTGCAAGTGGTGCGCCGGGTGCGTCCCGATGTGGTGCTGGGCCTGGGTGGCTACATCAGTTTTCCAGGGGGACTCATGAGTGCGCTCAGCGGGCGAGCCCTGGTGCTGCATGAGCAAAACTCGGTGGCGGGCATGGCCAATCGCTGGTTGGCGCGGGTGGCACGTCGTGTGTTCACCGCGTTTCCTCAGGTGTTGCCGGGCGCACGCTGGGTGGGCAATCCGCTGCGTGAGGCATTCTTGAAGCAGCCCGCACCTGATGAACGTTTTGCCAACCGTCAAGGGCCCTTGCGCCTGCTGGTGGTGGGCGGCAGCCTGGGCGCACAGGTGCTCAATCAGGTGGTGCCGCAG
>VEQI01000299.1 GCA_018883305.1 Limnohabitans sp.
GGTCTGGCGCAAGGCAAAGGTGTCGGCCATGGAATGCGCGTACTCGGGATGGGTGTAGCAGCCGACGATCAGGGCCGGACCCGCCACAGGGTTCATCAGCTTGACCAGGCTATGGGCCGAGTTGCGCAAGCCCACCACCTGGCGGACCGCCAGCAGACGTTGCAAGCCTGCATGGAGTTGATGCGTGGCGACATAGGCCACGTCGCCAGCCTGCAGTGCCTGGGTGTTGCTGCGCGGGGCCAACCCCATCGCGTCAAACACTTGATCGCTGGTGATGCGGGCGGCTTCGGTACGGGCACCATGCACCAGCACGGCCATGCCTTCACGGGCCAGCAGGTGGGCCAACAACGGTGTGAGTAAGGGCAAGCGACGCGCACCGTTGTAGCTGGGCAGCACCACCACCGGAACGCCGGCTCCTGCGGGCACACGCGCCAGGCGTGACTCGGTCGCGTCGAGCATGCCCGCCATTTCCTCGGGCGTCTCGCCCTTGATGCGCATGGCCAGACAAAAGGCCCCAATTTCCAGGTCGCTCACCTGGCCGTCCAGCAGTTGCCCCATGAGGTCAGCTGCCTGTTCGCGCGTGAGCGCACGCGCGCCGTCCTTGCCGCGGCCAATGTCTTTGAGATAAGTGGCGATGCCCATGGCCCAATTGTCCTGTATCTCTGATGACTTGTGGCTATATGGTGAATGACCCGTTTTCGTGCGGAGGATGCACAAAAACTGGGCGGGCTGCACCGTGAGGCGGCCAGTCAGTCCGGGCCTGTCATCGGGCTAAACTGCAGCCATGTTGATTTTGGGTATTGAATCCTCTTGCGATGAAACCGGTGTGGCCCTGGTGTCATGGGACCCACACGCGCCCCGTGAGCAGGTGCCCACCTTGTTGGCACATGCCTTGCACAGCCAGGTGAGCATGCATGAGGCCTATGGCGGCGTGGTGCCTGAGTTGGCCAGTCGCGATCACATCCGGCGGGTGCTGCCCCTGACGCAAACGGTGCTGTCGCAAGCGCGTTGCGAACGGTCAGACATTGACGTGGTGGCTTTCACCCGCGGGCCTGGTTTGGCCGGTGCCCTTTTGGTGGGGGCGGGCGTGGCCTGTGCACTGGGCGCGGCCTTGCAACGCCCGGTGCTGGGTGTTCATCATCTGGAGGGGCATTTGCTGTCACCCTTCCTCAGTCAAGACCCGCCGCAGTTTCCCTTCGTGGCCTTGCTGGTGTCGGGCGGTCATTCGCAGCTCATGCAGGTCAATGGGGTGGGGGATTACCGGTTGCTGGGCGAGACCATTGATGACGCTGCCGGTGAGGCCTTTGACAAAAGTGCAAAGCTGTTGGGGCTGGGGTATCCCGGCGGGCCGGCGCTGTCTCGTCTGGCTGAACAGGGCAATCCCACTGCGTTCAAGCTGCCACGCCCTTTGCTGCACAGCGGCGACCTGGATTTTTCATTTGCCGGCTTGAAGACGGCGGTGATGACGCAGGCGCGCAAACTGGGCGACGACCTGCCGGCACGTTGTGCCGATCTTGCTGCCTCCACCCAGGCTGCCATCGTGGACGTGTTGGTTCGCAAATCATTGCAAGCGCTGGACGTGACGGGGCAGCGGCGATTGGTGGTGGCAGGGGGGGTGGGCGCCAATCGGGCCTTACGTGCGCAGTTGAACGCCGCCTGTCATCCGCGCGGCGTGCGAGTGCACTACCCGGAACTGCATCTATGCACCGACAACGGCGCCATGATTGCATTGGCAGCCGCCATGCGCCTGCAATCGGGCAGATCACAGGCCAGCATGGACTATGCGTTTGATGTGCGTCCGCGCTGGCCGCTGGACCAATTGGACGCAGACCTCATTGCACAGTGAGCGTGGTGGCGCGGCTCACGGGTTGCAACTTCACCAATTGCAGGGTCAGCACGCCGTTTTCCAGCGTGGCTGTGCTGGCTGTGGCGTCGATGTTCTGAGGTAACTCATACGCTCCGCGGTATTGACGGGGTGCCTCGGCCACGGTTTCAATCCGCACCACGGCGTCCTCGATGCTGACCTTGAGTTGTTCGCGCGTGATGCCAGGCATGTCAAAACGCAAGGTGTAGGCTTTTTCGTCCTGCTGGAGGGTCTGCCCACCTTGGGCGGGCACGCGCATCACCTCATCGAGAAAGCGCTCAAACGAATGCAGTGACGGACGACGCGAACCGGCGCGGGCATAGGAACCGAGGGGGGCGATGGGGGCAAACAACATGATGAACTCCTGAGGTTACACTGCGCGGCCTCGATGCTGGCCGCATGTCAGGAAGTTAGCGGCGGGCTGGTTCATTTTCAAGCGGGTTCGTGATCAATATGCGCGTCTTTATTTTTGTTGTCTCCATCTTGAAATGGCGCTGCCTAGCCTTACATCGTTGTGTCGTCGTGGGAGGCATGTTCATCAGTGGATGTGTGGCCCTGCTGGGGGGGGCACAAGCGCAGGTGCCACCGACAGCCGCCGCCGTGGCCCCCATCACGCTGGCCTTCGTGGAGAGCCTCAGCGGTCCGTTCGCCAACACGGGCGAAGCGGTCCATCGCAATCTGGTATGGGCGATTGAACGTGTCAACCAGCGTGGCGGCGTTCGCCTGCCCAGTGGCGCACGGTTGCTGGCGCTGCAACGCATTGACAACAAGGGCAACCTGGAAGAGTCGCTGGTGGCGTTGAAGGTCGCGCTTGATGGCGGCTCACGCTTTGTGTTGCAAGGCAACAGTTCATCGATTGCGCTGGCGCTGGTCGATGCACTGGCCAAACACAATGAGCGTGAGCCGGAGCGTCGCGCACTGTTTCTCAATTATTCAGCGGTGGAGCCCTCGCTCACCAATGAGCGCTGCAGTTTCTGGCATTTCCGCTTTGATGCCCATGCCGACATGCGTTTGGCCGCCTTGATGTCGGTGTTGCGTGAGGATCGCGCCTTGCAGCGCGTGTATCTCATTGGCCAGGATTACAGTTTTGGTCAATCCGTGTTGAAGCAGGCCAGGGCACAGTTGAACGAGCAGCGGCCAGACATTCAGATCGTGGGCGAAGAGTTACATCCGGTGGGGCGCGTCAAGGATTTTTTACCCTACCTGAACAAGATCAAAGCCAGCGGTGCCCAGGCCGTGATCACGGGCAACTGGGGTCAGGACTTGACGCTGCTGGTCAAGGCTGCGCGTGAAGTGGGCTTCGAGGGGCGTTTCTACACGTTCTACGGCAACGCGCTGGGTGCACCAGCCGCGATTGGCGACGCTGGCGTGGACCGCGTGGTGGCTGTGGCCGACTGGATGAGCAACGCGGCCCAACCTGAATCGCGCAAGGTGTACCAGGCATTTCGTCAACGCTTCCCCGCTCCCGCTGACGACTACTTGCACCTGCGTATGCAACTCATGATTGAGGCGCTCGTGCAAGCGATGGAATCTGCTGGCAGCACTGACGCTGTGGCTGTGGCCCGAGCGCTGGAGCAGGTGCGTGTGCAATGGGGCGGGCAGGCGGGCCAGATGCGTGCGCAAGATCACCAGTTCCAGCAACCGCTGATGGTGGGTGTGATGCAGCGTCAAGGCGCACCAGGCGTGCCTTTCGACGTGGAAGGTTCGGGCTATGGCTTCAAGGTGGTGAGAACCTTGAGTGCCAAGCAGGCGGAACAGCCGACTACCTGTCGCATGTTGCGCCCCTGAATGCCGCGTATCGATACACTGTCGCCATGAGACAAGCCCTACTCGACCTTGAGGCCTCGAAGATTCGCGAGGTGGCCAACGCTGGTCTGGGACGCACCGATGTGCTGGCGTTCTGGTTTGGTGAAAGCGACGAGGTGACGCCCGACTTTGTGCGCCAGGCCGCCATCGATTCCCTGCAGCAAGGCGAGACTTTCTACGCACATAACCTGGGCTTGCCTGAGCTGCGTGCCGCCATTGCGCACTCCATGACGCAGCGTCACGCTCGTCAGGATGCGACCCGTGCCATTACCCCACAGCGCGTGGCGGTGACCTCGGGGGGCGTGAATGCGCTGATGCTGGCCATGCAGGCGCTGCTCGATGCCGGCGACGAGGTGGTGGCGGTCACGCCGGTGTGGCCCAATCTGACGGCACAACCTGCCATCTTGGGCGCCCGCGTCCGCACCGTGGCCTTGCAGCCTCGCCAGGGTGCCTGGTCATTGGACTTGTCGCAGTTGCTGGATGCCATCACGTCCAAGACCCGTTTGCTGGTGGTCAACGCCCCCAACAACCCCACGGGGTGGACCTTGACGCATGACGAGC
>VEQI01000300.1 GCA_018883305.1 Limnohabitans sp.
CCGTCACACGCATGGTCAACAGGTTCTGCCGATCGCTCTGGTGCGGACGCATGGGTCGCCAGATGTTTTCGGTGAACGTGACGCTGGGTGCCAGCAAGGTGGCCGACGCACATGATTTGATGGCCGACAGCAGCGCCCCGAAGAACAGCACCTGCATCACAAAAGGCATGTGCTCCATGACCAGGGTGGGCAGCACTTTCTGCGGGTCTTCAGCGATCAGGGCTGCCGCCTTATCCGGCATGATGATCAAGGCGCTCACCACCAGGAACATGGGCACAAAAGCGAACAGGATGTAGAACACCCCGCCTAGCACCGGGCCGCGCGTGGCCGCGCGCAGGTCACGCGCCGACATCACCCGCTGAAACACGTCCTGTTGCGGTATGGAGCCCAACATCATGGTGATGGCTGAGGCGATAAAGAACACCACGTCATGAAAGTTGGGTTCAGGCCAAAAGCGGAACATGTCCTGGCTGGTGGCCAGCGCAATCACTTTGTCCGCCCCACCCGCCTGATCAGCTGCAAACACTGCCAGGATGCTCAAGCCCACCACCAGGATGATCATCTGGATGAAGTCCGTCACGGCCACCGACCACATGCCGCCAAAGAGCGTGTAGGCCAGGATGGACACCACACCAATCACCATGCCCAGCGGCACGCTGATGGCCTGGCCCGACAGCACATGAAAAACCAGCCCCAGGGCGGTGACTTGCGCCGACACCCATCCCAGATAGCTGATCATGATCATGATGGAGCACATCAGCTCCACCGTGCGGCCATACCGCTCCCGGTAGTAATCGCTGATGGTCAGCAGTGTCATGCTGTACAAACGCGCGGCAAAGAAGGCCCCCACCAGAATCAGGCAGGTGCCCGCGCCAAAGGGGTCTTCCACCACCCCGCTCAAGCCGTTTTGAACAAACTTGGCGGGAATGCCCAGCACTGTCTCAGAGCCAAACCAGGTGGCAAAGGTGGTGGTGACAATCATGGCCAGCGGCAGATGCCGCCCGGCAATGGCAAAGTCTGCCGTGTTGTGCACACGCTTGGCCGCCACCAGTCCGATGGCAATGGTGATCAGCAAGTAGGCAAAGACGAGCGTGAGCAGCATGGGTGGGGTCGGAATGTTGCGAGGGTGGGGTATCAGATGAACTGCAGATGCATCACCATTTGCATCACCAGCAGACCCAGGATGAATCCCAGCAGAAGCCACAGCACGCGTGAGAGTGAGCGCTGGGTACGACGTTGCTCCAGGATCAGCAACTGCACATCGTGATTGACCGGATGGCTGCGAGCCTTGAGAAAGTCGTGCACCAGGCGCGGCAACTCGGGCAACAACTTGGCATACCGCGGTGCCTCGGCCTTGAGTTGCGTCCAGAGGCGCTTGGGGCCCACCTGGTCAACCATCCACTTTTCCAGGAAAGGCTTGGCCGTGCTCCACAAATCGAGCTCCGGGTCCAACTGACGTCCCAGGCCTTCGATGTTGAGCAAGGTTTTCTGCAACAGCACCAGTTGCGGCTGGATTTCCACCTGGAAACGACGCGAGGTCTGGAACAGTCGCATGAGCACCATTCCGAGGGAAATTTCTTTCAAGGGGCGATCGAAATAGGGCTCGCAGACAGCGCGGATGGCGGCCTCCAGTTCATCAATACGCGTCTGCGCGGGCACCCAGCCGGACTCGATGTGCAGCTCGGCCACGCGCTTGTAGTCACGCCGGAAAAAGGCGGTGAAGTTCTGCGCCAGGTATTCCTTGTCAAATTCAGTGAGCGTACCCACGATGCCAAAATCCAGCGACACATAGCGTCCAAACGTGCCGGGTGCTACGCTCACCTGGATGTTGCCCGGGTGCATGTCGGCATGAAAAAAACCGTCGCGAAACACCTGGGTGAAGAAGATGGTCACGCCATCCCGCGCCAATTGCGGAATATCGACACCAGCCTCGCGCAAACGGTCGACCTGGCTGATCGGGATACCGCTCATGCGCTCCATCACAATCACCTCGCGGGTGCAGTAATCCCAGAACATCTCGGGGATCAGCACCAGGTTGAGGCCTTCCATGTTGCGCCGCAATTGAGCGGCGTTAGCGGCCTCGCGGACCAGGTCAAGTTCATCATGCAGGTATTTGTCGAACTCGGCCACCACCTCGCGGGGTTTCAGGCGTCGCCCGTCCTCGGAGAGGCGATCAAGCCAGCCGGCCATCATGCGCATGAGGCCCAGGTCTTTTTCAATCACCTCTAGCATGTGGGGACGCAGCACCTTGATGGCGACTTCCCGCTCCTGACCGTCCCGGGTGCGCAACACCCCAAAATGCACCTGCGCGATGGACGCGCTGGCCACCGGCTCGCGCTCAAATTGCGCAAACACCTCATCCACCGGGCGACCGAAGGCGCGTTCAATGGTGGCGACCGCCACCTCGGTGGGAAACGGCGGCACGCGGTCTTGTAGCAATGCCAATTCTTGTGCGATGTCGGGCGGCAACAAGTCGCGCCGCGTGGACAACACCTGACCGAACTTCACAAAGATGGGGCCCAGCCTCTCCAAGGCTTCACGCAAACGCACACCACGGGACTGATCGAAGCGGCGCCCCATGCGCAGCCCGCGCGAGAGGCGGCGCAACCAGGGATGTGGCAGGCTGTCGAGAACCAGCTGGTCCAGGCCATGGCGCAGGACGATCCAGACGATGAAAATGCTGCGCAACAAACGGCTCATGGCGTACCGTCCGGGGCTGAGGACGAACGGGCACGCTGCACCACAAAGTCACGCAAGGCTTCGGCGGTGCGACGACCGGCCGTGGCGATGCGGTGCGCCGGTACATCGCCAATCAACCGGGCAAGGTCTTCTTCCGGATCCCAGCGCACATGGTCCACCAGCCAGTTGATGTCTGCCGCCAGTTGAACATCGCCCTCAATCCGCAGTGCCGGGCGCTGTCCCTGCAACACGGATCGCGCCACTTCCAGCGGTGAGGTCTCATTCAGAATGAGCACCAGGTCCGGTGAGGCCCGCTCGTCACCACGCTCCAGCAATCCCGCCGGACTGATGTTCACGCGCATCTCCAGATCACGCCAGCGCCATTGCACCTGACGTCCTTGCTGACGCCGCAGACGATCCTGGGCCGGAGGCTCTTGCATGAGCACGTGATTGAGAAACAGCAGCACGCGCTGCTTCATCTCGGATTCCAGCCACAGAGGCGGACGGAAACGATCGAGCAGTTGCTCGGCCAGATCGTCCAGACGGGGAAAAACGCGAGAAGGCATGCAGAGATCTCAATAAAAATGGCAGGTCGCCGACCTGCCATTTTCGCTCAAAGCGCCACCCCTATCACGGCCAAGCCGCTGAGGTATGGTGGGTGGATTCACTGAAGTGCTTGCACACCGGCCACCAGCCAACCGGCCGGCCCCTCTTTGGGACGGGTCATGTTCCAGACCTCGCGGAAGGGTGTCGGTCCAGCCGAGGGTTCCTCGCGGATCAGGCCGGAGAACTCGACGCTGGCCATGTAACCCTGACCCAGGTCCTCGATGCCCAGCAACTGGGCTTCCAGCATGACCACATCGGTCTTGTTGGGCTGGCCCGGGTTGTTGGCTTCACGCTCGCTGAGCTGCGACTTGATTTCGGTGATCATGTCGTCGGTCATCATGGCGCGCAGCGCGGGAATGTCCGAGCGGTCCCAGGCGTCTTGCAGGGCAATGAAGTTCTGCTTAGCGGCATCCACAAAGCCAGTCACGTCAAAGCCAGCCGGAATGCTCCAGTTCTGCTGACCACCAGGAATGGCCGACCCGATCAGGGACCCGGTGCGAGACGGCGCCACCGTGGGTTCAAAAGACGCCGTCTGCCCTTCCCAAGGACGGGCGGAAGCATCATTGCCAACGTTGCGGGGGTTATACGAGGGTGTGGCAACAGGTTGACCCGAAGCGCCGGCACCTTCAAAAGCGAAGGGACTCCGCTCGGGCTGCGGCTGGCGGCGACGCATGATCATGCCCACCACCATCATGATGACCAGCGCGATCAGACCGAACATCAGGAATTGGCCGAACTCGGCGCCCAGACCCAGCGAGTGAGCCAACCAGGCGAGACCCAGGCCCGCGGCCAGACCGCCCAGCATGGCGCCCCATGGTTTGCGTTGAGGGGCCGCGGCGGCCGGTGCAGCCGCAGGCGACGTGGCGGGTGCGGCTGCAGGCGCAGCCGGGGTGGCCTGTTGCGCCGGGGGGG
>VEQI01000301.1 GCA_018883305.1 Limnohabitans sp.
AAGCAGGCCCATGCAGCCCGTCTGCTGAATGATGCCGTGACCTTGTTGGGCATCGCCCACCTGATGACTCGCCGCATCGATGGCCTGTCGGGCGGTGAGCGTCAGCGCGTGGCGATTGCTCGGGCATTGGCCACGCAGCCCCAGGTCTTGTTGCTGGATGAACCGCTGGCTGCGCTCGACCCGGGGCGCAAGCGCGATGTGTTTCCCTGGCTGGAGCGTCTGCGCGATGAATTGCGCATTCCCATGATCTACGTGACGCACTCGGTGGATGAATTGACCCGGCTGGGCGACCATCTGGTGGTGATGGAGCAGGGCCGCGTGCAGATCAGCGGACCGGTCACCGAGACCATGTCTGCATTGGATGCCCGTGGCATGGAGGGGCAGGACGTGGGTGTTTTGCTGGACGGCCACATTGAACAAGTGGTCAGCGAGTGGCACCTGGCCCAGGTGCGCTTGTCAGGTGGCTGTTTGTGGGTGCGGGATGATGGCGCACCTGCGGGAGGGCGTGTGCGCCTTCGCGTGCTGGCTCGAGATGTCAGTCTGGCCACGCAAGAGCCCGAGCAGACCAGCATTCAGAATCATTTCAGGGTCACCATTGTCGATGTGCAAGCGGATGCACACCCCTCGCAGACCTTGGTAAAACTGCGCTGGGGTGACAGCTGGATGCTGGCGCGTATCACGCGTCGAGCCTGGAGTCAGTTGGGTCTGCAAGTGGGGCAGGCGGTGTGGGCGCAGGTGAAGTCAGTGGCGGTGGTGCACTGAACACCCAAGGCACCACCAACGCATCACCAACGCATCACCAACGCATCACCAACGCATCACCAACGCCCTTCAGACCACGACGGGCCGGCAAGCGCGGCGCTTCACTTGCTGGCCGGATCCAACCCCGTGGCTTTCACCATGCCCGCCACGGCGGGAGAGATGAAGAAACGCACCAACTGTTTGGCCGCTTCCTGTTCACTGGAACCTGCCACCAGGGCGGAGGAGAAGAAGATGGTTTGCTGCACCGATTCAGGCAATGTGCCCACGAAATCCAGCTCTTTGAAATAGATCAGCTCGCTTACCTGCTGGAAACCCAGTTCGGCATCGCCGCGCGCCACCACGGCGCCCACGCGCTCACTGAAGATTTTTCGGGCTGTCTTTTGCATTTGCTCGGCGATGCCCAGTTTGGGAAACAGCTCGGTGGAGAGATAGGTACCACTGGCGCTGGCCGAGTAAGCCACCGACTTGGCATTGAGCAGGGATTGCTTGAGCGCCTCCACGGTGCTGATGTCCGGCTTGGGTGTGCCCTTGCGAACAGCCACGCCAATCTGCGAACGCGCCAGGTCCACACGGCTGCCGGGGACCAGCTTGCCTTCTTTCATGAGTGCTTCCAGACCACCTTCAGACAGAATGACCAGGTCAAATTTCTCGCCCCGGGCGAAGCGACTGGGAATGGAGTCGGGGGCGTTGCCGATGGAGGCACCATAGGCGCTGATCACCTTGTGCCCAGAGGCCGCTTCAAAGATGGGAACCAGTTGCTTGTAGGCTTCGGTGAATGCCCCCGAGGTAATGACACGAATCTCGGCCGCTTGCGCGGACAGCGCAGCGATGGACAGCAAGGCGCTGGCCAGCAGGCCACGACGAGTGAAAGCATTCAGCAGTTTCAAGGTGCGTCTCCAGTCAGGACAAAAAGCAGATCAATCCGTGGTGATCTTGCGCTCGCGAATGATACGGCCCCAGGTGGCACGCTCGGAGGTCATGTACTGGGCCAGTTCCTCACGTGTGCCGGGTTGCGGTGTCAGGCCGTGACTATTGAGTGCTTCCACCACGTCAGGCGACTTCAACACTTTCACCAACTCCGTGTTCCAGCGATCCAGGATGGGCTTGGGGACTTTGGAGGACGCCACGAACGCATACCAGTTGGTGGCCGAAAAACCAGGATAACCGGACTCTGCAATGGTGGGAATTTTGGGCAAGGCCGACAAGCGCTGCTGTCCTGTGCTGGCCAGTGGAATCAGCTTGCCCGATTCAATGTGAGGCAACGAAGTGGACAGGGTGGAGTAGTAGGACGCCACACGCCCCCCCAGTAAATCCTGCAGCGCGGGCGCGCCGCCCTTGTAAGGCACATGGACCGTGTCGATTTTGGCCATGTCATTGAGAAGTTCACCCGCCAGGTGGGAGGCAGACCCGGGTCCCGTGGATGCAAAGTCCAGTTTGCCGGGATTTTTCTTGGCATAGGCCACAAATTCGGCAAAGGTCTTGATGCCCGTGTGTGCACCCACCACCAGCACATTGGGGAAGTTCACTCCCATGGTGATCGGTGACAAGTCCTTCACCGGGTCATAGGGCAGCTTCATCATGTGCTGCGCAATGGTGAGCGGCCCGACCGAACCCAGCAGGATCAGGCTGCCATCGGTAGGACCCTGCACCGTGAACTGATGGGCGATATTGCCACCTGCGCCCGCACGGTTGTCCACCACCACGGTGGCGCCGATGTTCTCGCCCAATTTCTTGGCAATGATGCGCGCGCCGGTGTCGGCTGCGCCACCCGCTGCGAAACCGACCACCATGGTGATGGATTTCTTGGGGGGGAACTCCTGGGCGATGGCGCCCATGGCCCATGTGGTGGCCGCAAGTGCCACAGCCGTGCAAAGCAGTTGACGTTTGAACATGTGGAACCTCCAGGATCGATCAATCACCACCCAAGCCCAGTCGGTTGGGCTGGCGCTGTTCAACGGCATGACGCAGCATGGCAGCGGTGCGGAAGATGCCATGGGCGAATTTGCTGTAGGGCAGGGTGATGAACAAGGCCATGACGCTGCCCAGGTGCAAGGCCAGCATCAAGGGCATTTGCGCGTGTCCACGCAGGGCCCACAGCAGCAGGCCGCTGGCACCAATGATAAAGAGCAAGGCCATGAAGCCATAGTCCATGGGCTTTTGCTGCGCGTCGCCATGCAGCGGGTGGCGCTGCAACTTGAGCTTGAACAGCCCCAGCGTGCCCACGCACAGCATCACACCACCCAGGCCCCCCAGGAGCTTGGGCAGGCTGGGCAGGTCATACGGCGCGGTCCAACCAAAGGCATAGTGATACAGCGTGGCCACGGCCGTGGCCGCTAGACACAACATGAAGCCATAAAAGGTCAGGTGGTGGGCGCGCCGCCGGCTATGACTGAAGGCGTCATCCTCGTTGTTGCAACCCTCGCCATGCCCCCCGTCCAGGTAACGCAGGCGCAGCACATCATGGGTGGCCTCTGCCGCCGCTGATGAGGTGACGGGCGCGCCCGTGGTGACCGGGCCGATGTCGGCCCAGAAGCGTTTCACGCCCATGGCCAGCGCCAGCACGGCCAGCAGGAACACGGGTGCGAACAGGCTCACCAGCAGGTTGTGCGGGAAGATGTCGTAGAAGCTCGCGGCTTGCGCCGGCGGGTTGGCGCTTAGCCAGATAAACAAGGCCAAGCCTGCCACCAAGGCCAGCGAGAGGGTGAGCCCATTGCGTTGGTACAGCCTTCCCAGGGGCGCAGGCCAGGCGTAGTCGGCATAGGTCTGCCCCCGCACCGTGGCCATGGCCTGAGGGATGTTGACGGCAAACTCATGCGGTGGGGCGTACTGGCACGCGTGCAGACAGGCACCGCAGTTGTGACACAGGTTGGACAGGAAATGGATGTCGGCCTTGCCGAACTCCAGCCGCCGGGTCATGGCCAACATGGTTCCACAAAACCCTTCGCAATAGCGGCAGGCATTGCAGATCTGCAGTTGACGGGCCACCTCGGTTTCCGCGGCGGTGAGTGTGCCGTTGGCCAGCGCCTTGGCTTCCTGGGTGAGGGCTTCAAGCGATTGCATGACGCACCTCCTGAGCCTGGGCGGCTTTCGCAGCATTGGTGCCGGCGATGCGCCCAAAGGCCGTGCCGATCGACATGCCCACGCCAGCGGTGTAGCCCTTGCCCAGCACGTTGCCGGCCATCATTTCGCCGGCCACGAACAGGTTGGGGCTGGGCACGTCACCAAAGCGCACGGCAGCGGTGTCGTCGGTTTTCAGGCCGAGGTAGGTGAAGGTCACGCCCGGGCGCACGGCGTAGCCGTAGAAGGGGCCGGTGTCGATGCGTCGGGCCCAGTGGGTTTTGGCAGGGCTCACGCCCTCGGTGTGGCAGTCGTCGAGCGTGGTGTGGTCGAAAGTGCCCTCGCGGCAGGCGGCGTTGTAATCCTGAAGGG
>VEQI01000302.1 GCA_018883305.1 Limnohabitans sp.
GGCACGCACCACCCACTCGGGATTGATTTTGGGGTAAGGGCCCGTGTTGTCCGGCAAAATATTCACCAACCCCAGATGCGCAAGTGTTTCGCCGATGAATGAACTCGGACCCGCGCCGTAAGGCACCGGACTGACTTCAAAATACACACGCTTGCCACGCATCTGGGATGGCACTGCGCTGGCCGATGCAGCCCAGGCGGCTTGCATGTCTTGCCAGATCCGGGCGGTGTCTGTCGGACTGACACCCAACACCACCCCCACCACTTGCAACACGCGTTTCACATCGGCCAGGCTACGCGGCTCCAGCCGCAGCACGGTCAAGCCCAAGGCCTCCAGTCGCTGGGCGCCACGGGTCGAGCCGGCCAACAACACCACATCTGGACGTGCTGCCACGATGGCTTCGATGTTGGGGTCAAGGCCTCCACCCAGGCGTGGCAAGGCCCGAACCGATGCCGGCCAGTTGGAGTAACGGTCCACGCCTACCAGGCGGGCGCAACCGCCCAGCAGGCACACCGTTTCTGTCAGTGAGGGCAACAGGCTCACCACCCGTTGCGCCGGTTGCATCAAGGCAACTGTTTGCCCGCGGTCATCTTGAACTTGCAAGCGAGCCTGTGCCGCCAGCATCAGCCCGAGACACCCCCACAGCAACAGCCAGAGTTGACGCCATTGGCGTCGCGCAAGCACCAGGGTGATCAAGCCGGAAAGCATGGCAAGAAAGATGGAAGTGAACAAGCCACCCGAAGGTGGCTTGGCGTCAGTCAGGTCAGAAATTGTATCGACCCATCAGGCCAAAGCTGCGACCAGGGTTGGGATAGACCGTCATGTTGTAAGGCGGAATGTAATAGTACCCGGAGCCATTGTTGGGTTTGAAGATCCCCAGGTCTGTGTACTGCTTGTTGAACAAATTGCTCACCGTGGCAGTCAATGAATATGTGGCTTGCTGGTAACGGTAGCCCAGATCATGCACCACATAGCCAGACACCTTGGCTTGCTGATTGAGGTAGTCACCAGAGGCAAACTTGTCGCTCGCAAATCGGCTGGTCAGCGTGAGCCGGTGAGCCGTGGACAACTGATAGCCCAGCTGAACATTGCCTGTATGACGTGCCGTGTTGGGCACCTGGTTGTTGGCGTAGGTGCTCTCCGTGAAGACGGCCTTGACGTAGTGAAGGTTCAAGCCAGCGTCCCATTGACGATTCAATCGGACATGCTGACGCAGGTTCACGCCCTCACGCAGCGTGGGGTCGTAATTGATATTGCCGCCATATCCCTGATTGGCCCCTGGATCGTAGGCAATTTCGTTGCGAATCTTGCTCTTGAACACTCGAACCTCGCTCTGCCATTGCAAGGTCTTGTAGACCAGCCCGGCATCGGTGTCACGGGAAATCTGTGGCACCAGACGGATGGGATTCCAGTTGGCGTCGTAATTCACACTGTTGTTGTCATCGACATTGGGCAGTCGGAAATTTTGACTCGACTTCAAATAAGCGGTCAGGGCCGGTGTGAGGACTCGGGTGTATTGAATCTCATTGGCACTGGCCGTGCCGGAGGACTCCCATTGAGAGGTGCCCGCATTGCTTTCTGAATAGTGCTGGGTTCGATAACCCATGGTCACACGATCAACATTTGTGAGTTGCCAATCATCTCGCAGATAAAAACCCTGGGTGCTGAAATTCACCTGTGACACGCTGGTGTTCAGGGTGTCCGGGGTGTAGGCATTGGTCAGTACCGCATTCATGTATCTCCCCGTGGACGTTTTGTCCACGCCCACAATCAGCGTGTTGTCAGCCACCGCAAAGTCCATCACCTTCAAACGCGGACTGAAGGATTGCGTGTTGCTTTTGATGCCACTTTCACTGAACGCAAAGGTGTTGATCGGTGCGGATTGCGGAAACCACGGGTCGTTGGGCGCCGGTGACAAAGTGGGGGAATAGCCGGTGAATACCTTTTCCGCGTTGTAGCGGTATCTGGAATCATTGGATTTTTCTCGACGCGCCACATCCAGGGAGAACTCGGCATCACCCATTTTTTTGGAACCAAACAACGCGATGGTGGTGGTATTGCTGATGCTGTTGTAGGTGTAGCCCGGGACTTGACGGTTGGTGGGAGAAGAATCCAGATCGATGGAGGGCAAGGGTCCGGGAAGGGTGTTTTTTTCCTGTGCGGTCATCATCCGCACCCCCACGCGACTCTGGCCGTCCATGTCCGTGACCCAGTTCATGCCGAATGAACGCTCTTTGGTGGTGGCCCCATCCCGATAGCCGTTGCTGTTCAATCCGCGGCCGAACACGGATAGCTGACTGGTACCCAGTGCTTTGGATTGATACAGGCTGGTTTGCACACCCGAATAACTGGACAAGCCGCCACTCAGCACTGACAAGTCGCCGACCTGCTTCTTGGTCACGATGTGAATGGTGCCGCCCGTGGCACCATCACCGTAGAGCACACTGTTACCACCATACGTGACTTCAATGTGGTCAATGATCTCCAATGGGATCATCGAAGTCTTGGCGGCAGCTTGCTCGTTTTCAGAGATCCGCACACCATCCAGCAAAACCACCATATTGTTAGAGGCAGTGTCACCATAGCCGCGCATATCCACCACTGCATTGGTGCTGCCATCCAGATTGATGGTCGTGGGCAGCCCCACCACACGAGACAACACCTCGGACACATTGCTGGCGCCACTGGCCAGAATAGCGGCCGCCGTGACGATGGACGTTTGCGGCAGCGCGTCGGCCGCTTTTTCCTCAAAGCGCGAGGCATACACCATGACAGGTGGCAGCAATGGGGGCGTTGAGGATGCTGGTATAGCGATTTGTGCCAGTCCAGAGACAGGCGCGAATACGCCCACTGAGGCCAGCGTGAGAACGGTTTTTTGAAATGACATGTGCTTTTGGCGTCCGGTCATGCGCTTGACGCGCCCGACCTGACACCACCATTGAACGACCACAGACCTATTCCCACGTAGGCACGGAGTCCATACCCGTCACAGGCATCACACTCATGACGAACGATGTTGGTGAGCCGGTATCCGGACTGGTGAACATCACGTGTTGGCCTTCCCAGCTTGCGCCAGTGGCCGATGAACACGCGCGTACGAGGTACGTTCACTTACCGTTGCGGGGACAGTACAGGTTGTCCGTGAGGATCCCTGTTTCCCGTTTAACTGTGGCTGTCAGATCGACAGTCACGAGCACTTCCAACGAGGTTGATTCTAATAGAGGACATGGGGTGGGTTGTCCTGACTTGTGGATGCGCAAGACTCTCCGGTAGACTGCTACATGCATCAACATTCCAACCCTCAGGACCCTGCATGAGCAAATCCAGCCCCAAGACCGCCAAGTCTGCCAAGCGTATCAAGCCTTCTCAACTCCGGTCTCGCGCCTGGTTCGACAATCCGGCCAATGCCGACATGACGGCCTTGTACCTGGAGCGGACCATGAACTATGGTCTGTCCTTCGACGAACTGCAGTCGGGGCGTCCCGTCATTGGCATTGCCCAATCGGGCTCGGACATTTCGCCTTGCAATCGTCACCACCTGGTGCTGGCCGAGCGTGTGCGTGAAGGTGTGCGTGATGCCGGGGGCATCGTTCTGGAATTTCCCATTCACCCCATCCAGGAAACCTGCAAGCGCCCCACGGCCTCGCTGGACCGTAACCTGCAATATCTCTCCTTGGTGGAACTCCTGTACGGCTACCCGATTGACGGTGTGGTGCTGACCACAGGCTGCGACAAAACCACGCCGGCCCAGATCATGGCTGCGGCCACGGTGGACATTCCCGCCATCGCCCTCAACTCTGGCCCCATGCTGAATGGCTGGTTTGAAGGTGAGCGCACGGGTTCAGGCACCATCGTCTGGAAGGCGCGTGAATTGATGGCCGCCGGAAAGATCGACTACCCGCAGTTCCTCAAACTCGTGGCGTCGTCGGCCCCTTCCACGGGCCACTGCAACACCATGGGCACGGCCTCCACCATGAACTCCCTGGCCGAGGCGCTGGGGATGACCTTGCCCGGCAGTGCTGCCATTCCCGCGCCCTACCGTGATCGCCAGGAAATGGCCTACATGACGGGACGACGCATCGTCGAAATGGTGTGGGAGAACCTCAAGCCTTCTGACATCCTCACACGCAACGCCTTTGAAAACGCCATCGTGGTGAACTCGGCCATTGGCGGCTCCACCAACGCGCCGAT
>VEQI01000303.1 GCA_018883305.1 Limnohabitans sp.
GCTTGTACGAGGCGCCTGCCAATCTGGCCGTGGCTCGTTTCATCGGTTCCCCCATGATCAACACCTGGGAAGTCTCTACCGATGCGCTGGGTCGATTCCAGGATTTTTCCGGACAACATCAGTCCACGCTGGATCAACCACGCCAACTCACCTTGGGTTTGCGTCCTGAGCATATCCAGGTCTCGCATGACGGCGACTTTGAGCACCCAGTGCAGGTCCGCACCCAGGCGGTGGTGCGGCGCTGTGAAAACCAAGGGGCAGAATGGATACTGCAATTGAACAGCGACAGCACGGAGGCCACCCCGTTGCAAGTGCGCATTCATCATCGCCGGTTGGATCACGTGCCTCGCCATGGCGATCAGATCACCCTGGGATGGCGCCTTTGTGATGTCCTGATGTTTGGTGGCCATGGCGTGCTTCTGGATGAACAACTGCTGCCAAGCGCACGGTGGGCCGCATGAGCACTCCGGATCACCTGGCATCTCCTTCAGCGGGACAGCGTACCCATGGCTGGGTCCCCATGGGCCTGGCCGCCCCTGCCGCACTGTTGTTGTTGCTGTTGTATGTGGTGCCCATCATCAGCCTGATGTTGCTGAGCTTCACCAACTATGAGTTGGGCGCGCTGGACCTGCGGTGGATCGGCTTGGACAACTTTGTGCGCATCACGCAGGATGCCGTGTTCCTGCGCTCCATGAAAAACACCCTGCTGTATGTGGCACTGGTCATTCCCACCAGTGTGGTGCTGGGTCTGGTGATTGCCTTGCTGATCCATGCCCGCCGAGCCACACGATCCTTTTATGAGGTGATCTACTTTCTCCCCGTGACCTCCACCCTGATTGCCATGGCCACGGTCTGGCAGTTTTTGCTGCATCCCAAACTCGGCCCTGTCAACCTGTTGCTACAGCAACTCGGGCTGGCCTCCCAAGCCTTCATCACCGATCCCACCTGGGTCATTCCCACCCTGGCCATGATTGGCGCCTGGCAAATGGTGGGCTTCAACATGATTCTCTTCCTCGCCGGGCTGTCCAACATTCCGCGCGAGTTGTACGACGCAGCCGCCGTGGACGGCGCGCACGGTTGGCTGGATCGCTTTACACGTATCACCTGGCCGCAACTGGGTCCCACCACCCTGTTTGTGGTGATCACCACCTGCATCAGCGCCTTCAAGGTGTTCGACACGGTGGCCACCCTCACGCAAGGCAGAGGTGAATCCGAAGTTTTGCTCTACGCCATCTATCTGGAAGGCTTCCAGTATTTCAAGATGGGCTATGCCAGCGCGCTGACCCTGGTGTTCCTGGCGTTCATTCTCGTCTTCTCGGTCTGGCAGTTGCGCCACTGGGACCGCAAGGTGCATTACGCATGAAAACATGGGTTCGCCAAGCGCTGCCGCACCTCTTGCTGCTCCTTGGTGCGGTCTGGATGCTCACGCCTTTCATCTGGATGCTGTGTACCGCGTTCAAGGCACCGAGTGAAATTTTCGAGTCCTCATTGTGGCCATGGCCACGCACCTGGTATGGCTTCACTCACTTTGAGGAAGTGTTGAAAACCGCGCCAATGGCTCGCTTCATGTTCAACGGACTGGTGGTTTGCGCCGGCATTCTGATCGTGCAATTGCTGGTGGCCATTCCAGCTGCCTATGCCCTGGCCAAGCACCGATTTTGGGGACGAGACACCTTGCTGCTGGGCATTCTGGCCGCTTTGACGATTCCCATCCAAGTCACTGCTTTGCCGCTGTATCTGGGCTTGTCCGCCCTGGGCTGGCTCAATACCTATCTGGCCCAGATGCTGCCCTTCTTTCTGTCCATGTTTGCCATCTTTTTACTGCGACAGCATTTCAAAACGTTTCCAGAAGAAATTTTGCAAGCGGCCCGACTGGATGGCATGACCGAGTGGGAAATTGTTTGGCGCATCGTGACGCCATCGGCGACACCTGCCATCGCGGCGTTCTCCATCTTCTCACTGGTGGCGCACTGGAACGATTTGTATTGGCCCATGATCGTCATCTCCAGCACAGAGCTGGCACCTCCCCCGCTGGGTATGTTGTTGTTTGCCACGGCCGAATCTGGCGCCGACTACGGCGCACTCATGGCCGGCGCCACCTTGATCACGGCACCCATGGTGCTGGCCTTTCTGTTGGCACGCCGACGTTTCATTCAAGGCATCACGATGACCGGATTTCGCTGATGTCCAGTTTTTTGCTTTTTCCTTTCTATCCTCACTCTCAGGAGAACCCATGAAGTTCATCAAGAAAACCCTGGCCGCCCTCGGCCTGATGGCCAGTGCCGTCACACCGGTCATGGCGCAATCCAGCGTCACGCTCGACGTGCTGTACTGTTACCCCAGCTTCGCACGCTTTCACGAACCCCTGGCGGCGGAGTTCATGAAGAAGCACCCCAACATCAAGGTGCAATTTCGCGCCCCCTCGGCCAGCTATGACGATGGCCACCAGGTGATCTTGCGCAGCGCGGTGACCAATCAATTGCCTGACGTGTACTACGCGGGCTTTCATTTGCTGGGAGAAATGGCTCGGACGCTGGAAAAGCGTGGTCAGATCGTCGATCTCTCACCGTGGCTGAAGGGTGAGCCAGGGAACTTTGCCGCCACGCAGTTCGCGCCACGCATGATGTCCCTGTCGCAAGTGGATGGCAAGCAATACGGCCTGGCCTTCAACGCCTCCTCGCCCATCATGTACTACAACGTCGATTTGGTGCGTCGTGCAGGCGGGGACCCCAAGAATATGCCCAACACCTGGGATGGCCTCATCCAACTCGCTGGCAAGATTAAAGCGCTGGGTGGCGATGTCAACGGCATGTCTTATGACGTGAATGCCTGGCCAGATGACTGGTTGTTTCAGGGCATGATCTATCAACTGGGCGGCAAGCTTGTCGAGCCTGGCACCAAAAAGGTGGGCTTCAACAACGCCGTGGGCTTGCAAGCCCTCAAAAACATGCGCCGCTTTGTGACCGATGGTGGCATGCAGATGGTGGACTGGGATCAGTCGCGTCAGCAATTTGGCGCGGGGAAAACCGGCATTCTGTTCTCCACCCCGGCACACCTGAAAATTGTGACCGACATGGTGGGCACCAAGTTTGATTGGTCCACCGCACGCTTCCCGCTGGACAACAAAACCACTGGCGGTGTGCCCACGGGTGGCAACGCGGTGGTGATGATGGCCAAGGATCCCGCCAAGCAGAAAGCCGCCTGGGAATTCATCAAATTCGTCACCAGCCCCGAAGCGCAAAAAGTGGTGGTGGAGATGACAGGTTATCTGCCCACCAACCAGTTGGCCCTGGGCGCGGATTACCTGGGCCCCTTTTACGACAAAAACCCCAACTTCCGTACCGCCACCACGCAAATCGACAAGTCGTTGCCCTGGGGTGGTTACCCCGGCGGTCAATCCGTTCGCATCTGGCGTGCCCAGCGTGATGTCGTGGCCAGCGTGATGCGCGGCGACAAGACCCCCGAGGCGGCTTTGCCTGAACTGGTGAAGGCCACTGAAGCCCTGATGGAGTAATGCCTCTTTGACTTGATCCTGGAGCCTCGCCATGTTGATTGCCCAATTCAGTGACACCCACATCAAACCCGAAGGTCATCTGGCCTACTCGGTGGTCGATACCCATCAGATGCTGGCACAAGCCATCGACCACTTGCTGCACTTGCCACAGCAACCGGATGTGATGGTCATTAGCGGCGATCTCGTGGACGCAGGCTCCGTGATCGAGTACGAAAGGCTGGCGGCCTTGCTGGCGCGCTTGCCCATGCCGGTCTTGATGGTGCCGGGCAATCATGATGATCGCGACAACATGCGTCAGGTGTTTCGCGATCATCCTGGCATCTCGACGCAGGGATTTTGGCAATTTGCCTTGCAACACGATGGCTGGCCCGTGCGAATTGTGGGTCTGGATACTGTCATGCCAGGCGACAGTGCAGGTTCACTGTGTGATGAGCGTTTGTCCTGGCTGGAATCCGTCTTGACCCAAGCGCCAGACACGCCCACCTTGATGGTGATGCATCACCCCCCCTTCATCACGGGCATTGGTCACATGGACGATATCGGGTTGGAAAAGCGACATGCCTTTGCACGTCTGATAGAGCAGCACCCACAGATCGAACGCATTGTGTGCGGCCATCTGCACCGACACATTCACACTCAGGTCGCTGGACGCTCCACCTTGACCTGTCCCAGCAC